>JASLBD010000221.1 GCA_030146745.1 Allosphingosinicella sp.
CGGTCATCACTTTCGAAAGAAGGTCACGCATTTAGAAACTCCCTAGGTTGGACGATTTGGACGGGATGGCCCCTTTTTTGCCAAATCGGTTTTGGACAATAAACGGAAAGGATAGTGCTCTCAAGCCTTACTCGCGTCCCCCCTCCAGGGAGCGCAGGAACCCGCAGAGCCCTTCCCTCAGCGCCAGGTCGAAACGGTCCTGCCTTGCGGACACTCCCATCTCGTCGAGGCTGGTCACTGGGAAGTCGGCAATACCGCACGGCACTATCCCTGAGAAGTGGGAAAGTTCCGGCGCCAGATTGACCGAGAATCCGTGATAGCTGACCCAGCGCCGCACCCTCACCCCGATCGCCCCGACCTTGGCCTCGCCGCTCGGCCCGTCCGCCCAGATCCCGATCCGCCCGCCGGCCCGCCGCGCCTCGACCCCCAGGCGCGCGAGCGTCGCGATCATCCAGCCCTCGAGCGCATGGACGAAGCCGCGCACGTCCCGCCCCCGCCGGTCGAGGTCGAGACACACGTAGCCGACCCTCTGCCCCGGCCCGTGATAGGTGTAGCGCCCGCCCCGCCCGGCGGCGAAGACCGGGAAGCCCGAAGGGTTGAACAGCTCCGAAGGATCGGCGCTGGTCCCGGCGGTGTAGAGCGGCGGGTGCTCGAGCAGCCAGACCAGCTCCGGGGCCGAGCCGGAGCGGATCGCCGCGGCGCGCGCCTCCATCTCGGCGAGGGTCTCCGGATAGGGGCTAAGCCCCGGCGTCACCCGCCATTCGATATCGTCGTCTAAGCTCACGGCCCGTCCTTCGCCGCGCGGGCGGGCAAGGGCAAGCCGAATGCGCCCCGAAACGGGACCCGGGGGCGGTAGCGAAGCCGAAACCCCTCGCCCCGACCCTCTCCCCGCGGGGGAAAGGGGGCTGCGCCAGGCGCCCGTGAATGCGATACGCGGCCTAGGCCGCCGGAGCGGTGCCGGGCCTGAGATATCCGAACATGTGCGGCACGTAATCCGCCTTGCCGAGCGGAACGCCCGCCTGGCGGAGCAGGGCATAAGCGATCATCTGGTGGAACGCCGCCTGCGGCAGCGCCCAGTCGCGGACATAAAGCTCCCGGCTCATGTCGAAGATCATCCCGTTGGGCAGCGCGTGCTCGAGCGGTGCGTCGGGGGCGGCGTCGAGCTCGTCCGGCCCGACCGCGGCGAGCAGGTCCGAAGCCTCGGCCAGGCGCGCCCGCGCCTCGGCCCAGGTGCCGGGTCTTTCGCCGCCGTCGCGCCCCTCCTGCCGGACCTGGAGAACGGTCTCCGGCACCGTCTGGCCGCGGAGCCGGTAGACGGGCTCCTGCGCCTGGAAGGCGAGGAAGCGAAGCTGGGTCGCAAGCGGAAACATGTCGGGCGCGAGCCGGAGGGCGAGCAGCCCGTCCGGACCCCCCGGGCGCCCGGCGGCGAAGGCCTCCGCCTTGTCGAGCCATGAGGAAAGGGCGCCGAGCTGGTTGGCGAGCGAGGCGACGAGGAGCGGGGTGAGGTTCATTCCGGCGCTTGTGGGCCCAACCCGCGTGCGGGTTCAAGCCCGGAAGCGGCCGACCTCCCAACGGAATGCTCGTGCCAGCAACGTAGCTGGCACGTAGCTCGCACCAGCGTTTCCCGGCTCGTCATGCCGGACTCGATCCGGCATCCACCTTGTTCCTTCGTCGCCAGGCCCGGCTGGGGTGGGTGGAGCCGGATCCGGCGGCGCTGCCGGAGCCTGGCGGGCAGCGTCGGTGAGGGCGGGGCGGCTGCTTTTGGTTCGCACAAAGCTCACGAAGGGCACGAAGAGGAGAGGGCCGAAGGCCCAGGAAGATCTCCAGAAATCGGGAGCTGTCGGGCATTGGCGGAGGCGGCGCCGGCGCCTTTGTGATCCTAGTGGGCTTCGTGCGAACCATATCTTCCAGCTCCGGCGCGAGCACGGACTCGGCGAGAGGTCTCACGCAAAGCCGCCAGGCCGCGAGGGGCCGGCCGTCACGGTGCGGCCGCCACGGTGCCAGGCACGTAGCTGGGCAAGCCACGGTGCCAGGCACGTAACTGGCACGTAGCTGGCACGGCCTGGAAGGCGGCCGCCGCCGAAAGGCTCAGGCCAAAGGGAAGCTCCGGCGCTCGCCGTGTGAGCGCGCGGCCGTCTCGCCGGCCTCGTTGTTCACCCGGACATAGACGCCGCGGTCGCCGGCATCGACCAGCTCCGCATCCGGATCGCCATCGCGAATCGCCGGCAGCAAGGCGCGCACCTCCTCCGCCGTTCCCGCTATCGCTATCAGCTTGGGAAATTCAGGCCGCTCGGCCTTCTCGCGCCTGTTCCATCTCATTCTCCCCCCTGAGCCTAAACGTCCGGGCCATGCAACTCAGAAGCGGACGGCTGCGACCGGTTCACCTTGTCTTCCGCGTTCGCGGGGGCTTGGAGAAGATGGATCCCGGATCAAGTCCGGGATGACGGGGCGGAGGTTTGCGACCGGTTCACCGCGTTCCCGTTTCGGGACGCCGGTCGGACAGGGCCGGGCGGGAGGCGGTGTAGCGGGCGCCGGGACGGGCGAAGGTGAGCGAGATCGTCCGGTCCTGCGGCAGATGGCCCGCGGCGGCGGGGAAGGGGGGCCTGCGCGAAATGAAGCCTTCCTTGTCGGCATGGCCAGCCCCGGCGAAGGCGATGACGAGGCTGCGCGGCGCCTTGCCCGCGGCGGATTCCAGCGCCTTGGCCATGGCGGCCTCGCGCATCGGCGACGTGCCGGGCTGGGGCCCGCGGTCGAAGGCGATGAGGGTCAGTGGGAGGGACGCGGGCCGCGTCCGCCCGATCCGGCGCGCGGCTTCGATGAGGCCGGCGATGGCGGCCGTGGTCCGGCCGCCTTCCTCCTTCCATCCGGGCGAGTCGAGCAGCGCCTGGCGCGCCTCGCTGCCGCCGTCCGACTCCATGTAGCGGTCGAGCGCGGGCTGATCCCCGGCGGGAAGCTCGACCGCCACGACCAGCGGCGCCCGCGCTTCGCCGCGTGGCAGACCAGGTCCACCGCGACGCCCGGCATCTCGACCGTGCCGTGATATTCACCGAGCATCAGGTAGGCGAGGCCCGGTTTGTCCAGCAAACGGTCGACGCCGGAAAGCGGTCCGCAGGGCGGGGCGGCGGCGGGGCTGCCGCGAGGGAGAGGGCGGACAGGGCCGGGCGGGAGGCGGTGTAGCGGGCGCCGGGATGATAGATTCCGTCGAAGCCGCTCCTGATCGCGGGATCGAGGACGATTCCGCGCGGCAGGGCCGGCTCGCGCACCGGCATGGCGTAGGCGGTGCAGCCCCTCGGGCTCGACCGGGTCGGGGGCCGTTGGACGCGGGCGTCTGCCTTTAAGGGTGACAGTCATAGCGACAGTCACCAGGTCGCCTGCCGGAGGATCAGACCCCCTCCTTACCTATGAAGATCTAATCCTTCGACTTCTCTTTTCGCTTGGCCTCGAGCTCGCGCTGCTTCTTGTTGAGTGATGTCTTGCTGCCGCCGGCCGCAGCGAAGCGGCGGGCGTATTCCGGGTCGTCCAAATAGGGGTTGGTCATACTTGCCTCCGCCGGTTGAACGACGGGCTCGGAGAGCGGTTGCGCAGAGAAAACACGTCGCGCGCCAGGTACGTTGCTGGCACCGATGCCCACCGCCGTTCTGACCGCAGCGCTTGGCAGGCCTCACCACTGGAACGCCTTGTGAAGGAGGCGAAGGATGGCTGCTGGGCAGCTTAATCGAAGCAGGGGTTCAGGGCTAGGCGCGGCAAAGCCGCGCCGTGATCCCGGATCAGGTCCGGGACAGGCTCGGTCCTTCGCAGGCCCGGGACGAGTTCGCTCGGCTTCAGGCCGAGCGCCTCGCCGGCCGGCCTGCGCCGACTCCGTTCGCTGCTCACGATCGCTTCGCGATCGTTTCGCTGCTCATGGGCGGCTTGGCTGATGGCTGCTGCGCAGCATAACCTCTCACGTCGTGCGCTGCTGGCGCGGTTGTCGCCGTGCCTTTGGTGGGGAGCGCGGCGCCTGCGCCTGCGCCAAGGTGGACCCCGGATCAAGTCCGGGGTGACGGAACGGGGCCGGGTGACGGAACGGGGCCGGGTGACGGGGAGGGCCGGGGTGTCGGGCGGTGGGAGCGGGCGCTTGCCCGGCTCCAGGCCGCCAAGGCGGAGGTGCGGGCGGTGGAGCGGGCGACGGCGGGGGGACGGCGGCGGAGGAGGAGGCGCTCGAGGCGGTCTATATGGACCGGCTCGGGGAGCATAGCGCGGCGCTGCTTCGGCTGATGAAGGTTCGGTCGCCGGACCTGGCGGCGCTGGCGGTGAAGATCGAGCTGGCCATCGACCAGGAGGTGGGGTCGCTGACCGGCGGGGAAGTGTGCCTGGCGATTCTGAAGCGCGATGTCAGGCGGCTGATGAGGTGACCCTCTCCCCGGAGGGGAGAGGGTAGGGAGAGGGGGTCCGGCGTCCGCGATCGGCCTTCCACCGCCGAACCCCCTCACCCCGGCCCTCTCCCCATTGGGGAGAGGGGGAGCGGAGCGACGGGCTCGTCATGCCGGACTCGATCCGGCAGCCACCTTTCTTCCGCGTTCGCGGGGGCTTGATGAAGATGGATCCCGGATCAAGTCCGGGATGACGGTTCTCGCACGCCCGGATCAAGTCCGGGATGACGGTTCTCGCACGCCCGGATCAAGTCCGGGATGACGCCAAGCACTCCCGGATCAAGTCCGGGATGGCGCAAAAATGAAGGAGATTCCCGGTTCGCCTCATGTTCCAATACGGCCATGAGCGGGAAGCGCAGATCGCCTGGGCGCAGGCCGATAATCGACGCCGGGGCGAAGGTCGCGATGCTCGCGGCTTTGCGCGAGGGGCGGGGGCTCGGCGAGGTGGCGGCGGCTTACGGGGTGACGCTCCAGGCTTTCTATTCGGCGCGGCGGCGCGATCGCGTGTTCGCGGCGGCGTGGAAGGACGCGCACGCGCTTTCGGCGGAGGCGGAGCGGCGGCCGGTGGAGGCGGGGGGCGAAGGGGCCGAGGGGGACGAAGGGGACGAGGTGCTCATCGCCTCGAACAACCGGCGGCTGATGCAGCGGCGCAGGATGCGGCACGTGCGGTTCGACGCCGGGCGTAAGGGGGTGTTCCTCGACCATTTCGCCCGAAGCTGCGACCTGCTCGCCGCCGCGGCCGCCGCGGGGGTCTGCGAGCGGACCGTCTACAATCATCTTCGAAGCGATGCGGCCTTCGCCGAGGCCTTCCCGGCGGCGCTCGGCGAGGGCTATCGGCGGCTCGAGGCGGAGTCGGTCCGGCGGCGGCTCGAGGCGCAACGGCGGCTCCGGGCGGCGATCGAGGCGGCCGAGGAGAAAGGGGAGCCGATCCCGGCCGCCGAGGAGGGCGTGGAGTTCGACCGGGCGATGAAGCTGCTCGAACGGTGGGAGCGTCGGGACGGTCGGCTCGGGCGGCGGGAGGTCGGCCGCGGCCACCAGCGGCGCTTGACGTTCGAGGAGGCGATCGTGGCGCTCGACAGGAAGATGCGCGCCCTCGGCCTGCCCAGGGGAGTCGCTCCGCCGGCGGGCGCCGGCGAGGGGCATAAGGTGCCTGGCACCAAGGATGAATCCTAGCCGGCGGAGGGCGCTTCGCCGGCGGCTGGAGCCGGCCCGGGCGGGGCGATGTCGCCGGAATGAGCGAACCTTGCCCTGGCTGCCGCGGAGAAGGTCCTGCCGACCGGGACCAGGGTCTTGTCGGTCAGGCGGAGGGAAAGCTTGTGCCCCTCCGTGCGCAGGCCCGCGACCGCGGCCTCGGCGACCCACCAGCGGCGATGGACCCGCGCTCCCAGCCTCGGGTCGAGCAAGGCCACCGCATCGGCCATCCGCATCAGGATCAGGGCGCTCCCCCCGGCGGCATGGACCCGAAGATAGTGATCCTCCGTCTCGAGAGCGATTATGTCGCTGCCGATCCCCGGCGGCAGCCGGCTGAGCAAGGCGGGCGGGAAGGCGGCGGGAATCGCCGCTTTGTCCGATGCCGGGAGAGCCGGCGCGGGGCCGGGCGCCTCGGCGCCGTCGGCCGGGGCCGCGGTGGCCGCCGTCGCGCAGACGACCAGCAATTGAACGGCCGCGACGCACGCGAACAGGGCCGGCAGCTGCTGGGGCGTGTAGAAGCGCCCCGGCTGAACGAGCGACATGACCCAGGCGACGAGGAAGGTCATCGGCAAGGCGGAGACCAGGGCGAGGGCCGCGATCCGGAACGCGCCGGCGCGAAGCCGGGGCAGCGCCGCGTCCGCCGCGACCGCGGCCATCACGCCGGCCGCCGTCGTCCCCAGCCAGAATGCGTAGCGGGTCGCGGTCGGGAAGGCCGGATAGGTGCCGAAGGGGCCTGCCAGGCCGAGGAGCAGGCCCACCGCTATCGCAGCGACGAAAGGCCTCCATCTCCACCGGAAATGCCGTTGGCGCCGCGTGAACTGCATGCTTCCCACATTGGCGAAAAACGTAAGGCTATTGGCGAAATCCCGGCTTGTCGATGCGGCTTCAGACAGGCGGATGGGACATTCCGCCGGCGCGATCCGCGCCCCTGAAGCTTGTCCGACATGGAGAGATGAAGATGAAACGCTCGATCACTTTCGCCCTGGCCGCCGCCTTCGCCGCCCCTGCAGCTTTTGCCGCACAGCCCGCGATTTCGATCGCCGTGAACTGCGGCGCGGGAGCCGCCGCGGCGGGCGGCGAGGCCCCGAACCTCCACGGCAATTGGGATTTCCTGTTCGACGCAGGGGGAACGCCCAATTTCGGGCTTCTGTCGATCGGCTTCATCGACGGCGCCTATGGCGGATCGCTGACTCCGGCGGCGACCGCGCCCGTCGTGGTGCGCAAGATCGTTCTGACCGGCAACCACATCCACATGGCCGTCGCCTCGCGCGAAGGCGATGTCCTGTTCGACGGCAGGCTCTCGGCCAAGGGCGACCGGATGTGCGGAACCGTAACCTATCACGACGGCCGCACCTTCCCCATGGCGGCGCAGAAGCGGCCTTCAACCTATCGGTCGCAGCCCCGGGCCCAGCGGGCGCGGTAGCGGGCCGGCCGGCGGCCGGCCCGCACCGGATCCTTTCGCCGCTCATGGGCGGCCCGGCTTGCCCGGCGCGCGGCGCTGGCCTAATCGGCTTGCGCAAGAGGGGACAGGCCATGGCCAGATTGTCGATCACAACCGCCTGGAACGAGAGCGCCACGTTCCTGAAGCTCCATTTCGGGGCGCTGTTCACCATCGCGCTCGCCTTCGTCGCGATTCCCAACGTCGCCCTGCAGGCGCTCGGCCCGGCCGCCGCCGCGCCCGGCGAGACCCCCGAGCCGGGCCTTTGGCTTCTGCTCATGCCCATCGTCCTGGTCCTGAACGTCGCCGCCTCGCTCGCCATGTCGTCGCTGGCGCTCGGCCGGATGAACGTCGTCGGCGAGGCGATCGCCCACGGCTTCCGGCGCTGCCTGCCGATGCTCGGCGCGATCGCGATCCTGATGATCGCCATGCTGGTCGTCTTCGTGCCCCTGCTCATGCTGTCCGGCCTGACCCCGGACGATTTCGCCCGGCCGACGCCCGCCAAGGCCGGAAGGCTCCTGCTGGTCATGCTCGTCATCGCCGGAATCGGGCTGTTCTTCGCCGCCCGGCTGCTCCTCATGACCCCGGTCGCCGCCGCGGAAGCCGCCGGGCCGCTCGCCATCATCCGCCGGAGCTGGACCCTCACCGCCGGCCATTTCTGGAAGCTGCTCGGCTTCCTCCTCCTGATGCTGGTCGTCCTGCTGGTGGTGACGACGGTCGCCACCATCCTCCTCGGCCTAATCATCGGAGCGATCGCCGGGCCGCCTCAGCCCGGAACCACCGGCGGCTTCGTCCTCGCCCTCGTCGGCGCGCTGATCAACGCGGCCTTCGTCGTGGTGACGACGACCCTGATCGCCCGGATCTACGTCCAGCTCTCCGGCGCGGGCCCGGCCGCGGCCGGAGGCGCGACCACCGGCAGCTGAGGCGCCGAATCCGCCGGCAGCAGGCCGGCGAGGCGCGGGTCCGGAAAGCTTTCGAAGGCGCGCTTCACCGCGGTGAAGCCGGCGTTGAGATAGGCCTTGAGCGCGGCGGGATGGTCGAGCGTGCAGGTGTTGACCGACACGCGCCCGACTCCGGAGCGCCAGGCGAGCGCCAAGGCCTGGGCGAGAAGCCAGGCGCCATGGCCCTTGCCGGCGAGCTCGGGGACGAGGCCGAGGAAGCGGATCAGGCACCGGCCGGAGGTGCGGAAGTCGAGCTCGATCATCCCGACCTCTATTCCCGCCCGGTCGACGACGGCGTGGACCTCGGCCATTTCGACGCGAAGGCGCTCGTCGTCCATGGCGAGCCGCGAATACCAGAGCCAGCGCGCGCCGACGCGCTGGAAGAGCAGGCGGTAGCGGGCGGGCTCCGGCGCGCGCCAGCGTTCGAGGCGCAGCGGCGAGGCGGGGAGGGGGCGCGGGCGGGGGCGCTCGCTCATCTCCAGGTAGGTGACGACGGCGCCGACATGGCCCGGGGGAAGGGGAATGAGCATTCTGCGACCCTAGCCGAGCGGCGCAGGGTTGGTCACACGCAAACCCGCGAGGCGAGCTCGGGAGGAATGGACGTGGGTGAAGCCGGGCCGGCCCGGGGCGGCCCGGCTTCCCGTCGTCAGCGAGTCCCTTCGGGGAGCATGAAGGGCGTTTCCTGGCCCGAGCGGTTCTCGCCGCCGGGCTGGCCGCCGCCGGAGCCTTGAGGCGGCTGGCCTTCGGAGGATTGCTGGAGCTTCCGGTCCGCTTTGTCGAGCAGGTCGTCCTTCTTCTCCATCGCCTGCGATTTCAGCGCCTCCTTGCCGTCGTTCGCCATGTCGCGGGCCTTGCCGCCGATTGCGCCGAGCTTCTCCTGCTCGGTTCGGCTGACCGGGATGGCCGAGCCCAGGGCGGCGCCGACCGCCGCCGCGAGCATCCCGCCGACCAGCGGATTGCCGGCGAACATGTCCTGCGCGCGCTCGCCCGCCTGGCGGGCGGTCTGCCGCGCCTTCCGGCCATAGTCCGATCCGGTCCGGCTCGCCGAGTCCGACCAGGCCCGGCGCTTCTCGCGGAACCTGTCGGTCATCTCGTCCAGCCGCTGGCGGAAGCTCCGGTCGTCCTCGTCGTGCCGCCGCTCGCACATCAGGAAGTTGGCGCGATGCTGGTCGCGGCGCCGCTGACAGGCCAGGGGATCCTCGTTCTCGATCGTCTCGAACGACGACATGTGCATCACATAGTCGCGATGGTGGACGTCGGAATCGAAGGAATCGAAGCCGTCGTCCTCGAAGCCGCGCCCGCCTGCCTTCGACCTGCCCCTGGGCATGGAGGGGAATTTCGAATCTCTGTCGCTGACCAGCCAGATCGCTCCGGCGGCGATCAGGCCCAGCGCCATCGGATTGCGGCGCGCGCCGTCGATCAGATAATGCGCGTCGATCCCGCTTTCGTCGGCCTTGTCGAGCAGGGCGTTGAAGAGCTTCCTGGGGGTAAGCTGGTCGCCGATCCGGTCGACCGTCCGGCTCATCTCGTCCTGGGTGCGGCGGATGTCCCGCTCGATCGCGGCGGGATCGTCCTGGTTCATGGTGTCTGCCATTGTCTGTTCTCCGTTCTCAAAGGTCGCCGCGCACCGCGTCGGGGGTCCGTTGCAGGGTCCGCTGCGTGCGGTCGGGCGAAAGGTGGGTGGCGCTCATCTTGGCGGCGCCGCTTCGGTAGAGGCCGTAAGCCAGCCCGAGCGCGGCAATTCCGACGATCAGGGTGGCGAAGCCAAGATGCCCGACCAGGTCGGTGAGCAGATAGGCGACGCCCATCAGCAGCACGCCGAGGCCAGCGAGCCCGACCACGGCCGCTCCGGCCATCGCCCCGATCGCCGTCTTCAGCTCCTGGGTCGACTCGCGGATCTCGGCCTTGACCAGCGCCATCTGCTGTTCGGCGAGATGCGATCCCTGGCCGGCGAGCTGCTTGAGCAGGTCGACGACATTGTCGCCGCCGACCGCGCCATTGTCGCTCGCGGCGGGGCGGATCACATGCGGTTCGGTGCCCGCGACCGGTTTGTCATGGACGATCATGCGAACTCTCCCGGCGTATCGGCGCGAACTCCGGCCTCGGAGCCGGCGGAGCCGAAGGCGGGAGCGCCGGACTGGGACGCAGTGACCGTCTGGCCCTGGAACGTCTGGTCCCCGCCGTACGACCGGCTCCCGCCGGACTGACGGCCGCCCTGCTCCGCGCCGCCGGCCTTCAGCACCCGGGCGGCGGCGAAGCCGGCCGCGGCGCAGGCGGCGAGGAAGGTGCCGGGATTGTTGCGGGCGAAATCCTGCGCCTCGCTCATCAGCCGGCGCGAATCCTTCTCGTCGATCGAGTCGGCCAGGCGCTGGATCTGTTGCGCGCCCTGGCGGAACGCCGACTTGAGCCAGTCGGGGGCGCTCTCGTCCAATCCGTCGGCGGCCTGGCGAACCGCGCTCGACACCGATTGTGCCTGGTTGACGGCCGCCGCCTTGCGGTTGTCGACTTCGCTGTGGAGACGGTCGGCGGCTTTGGAGCCGAGTTGCTTCGCATCGGAACGAAGCTCGCTTCCGGTGCCGTCATTCGAGTTTGGCGGCTGTTGCATAATCTGCCTTTCCTGTTGTTTTAGGGTCACATAACCAACAGGAGGCGCCGGGGATCGTTCCGGATCGGGCGACAAAGAAACCGGGGGCCGGGCCGAGTTGCGGTTGGCTGAGGATCGCTTCGATCCAGGCTTGCCGTGCCGGCCTGTGCCGAGCACCCCGGAACCGAGTCCCGATTTCTCGCTCATCCCTCCGAGGTGTGAACGGGCTGAACAATCGGAGCGGCTTGCCCCGTCCGAATCCTCCCGGCGATCGTTCGCACGGCCTCGGCGATCTGAGCGGGGACGAAGGGCTTGTCGATCACGATGAACCCGGGGCAGCGCTCACGTGCTTCCGAGCCTGTGCCGGTTATGAAGATCACGGGAATAGGGCCAGCCGCGCAGATGGCCTTCACGGCGTCGACGCCGTTGCCCGGCGCAAGGCCGACGTCCGCGGTGATGAGGTGCGGGCGGCGCCGGGAGGCGGCCGCCACGGCCTCGTCGAACGAGGAGGCGAGATCGAACGAAGTGCAGCCATTGTCCGCAAGCACATCCTGGATCGCCAGCGAGATGAAGGTTTCGTCCTCTATGATGAGCGCATGCACGCCTGTTCTCCCATGGTGAGCGGGAGCATGTCGCGTCTCTCAGCCGCGAGGAGCCCAGAAGCGATCCAGCGGTAACCCACTAACAAACCTCGGGTCCGTTGGTTCAGATGTGCCGCCGAACCGGGGCCAATGATTTAGGTTAGGTCGCTGGTCCTTAACGTGTATGATGTGGCCACCACCGGTCCCCGCGTCGGCGTGCCGTGGCTGAGAGACTCGACATGCTCCCGCCGATGGAGCACCGCCATGCAGCAGTTCGATAATCCCGTGGACGCCCAGACGCTGGCGCTGGCGATCGTCGATACCTTTCCCGAACCCTTCCTGGTGCTCGACGAGACGCTTCGCGTGCTTGCCGCCAGTCGCTGCTTCTATGAAATATTCAAGGAGGCTCCCGAGGACGTCCACGGGCGCCTGCTCTACGAACTGGGTGGGGGGCAGTGGGATCTTCCCGCGTTGCGGGCGGGGCTGGAGACGGTGGTTCGCGACCACTCGTCGATGAAGGGGTTCGAGCTCGAGCAGGATTATCCGGAGCTGGGCCGACGAACGATGCTGCTCGACGCCCACCTTGTCCGCTGCGAGGAAAGCTCCAGCCGAACGATCCTGCTCGCCTTCAAGGATATCACGGAGCGGCGGGCGATCGAGCGAGAGAAGCAGGCCTTGCTCGAACATACGGAGGAACTGCTCGCCCAGCACCAGACGCTGCTGCGCGAGATGGAGCATCGGATCGCCAACAGCCTCCAGATCATCGCCAGCATCCTTCTGCTGAAGGCGGGAGCGGTGGCGTCGGAGGAGACTCGCGACGAGCTTCGCGATGCGCACAAGAGGGTCATGTCGGTGGCGGCGGTGCAAAGCCATCTCCATGCCTCCGACGGGATCGACCATATCGACATCGGCGCCTATCTGACCAAATTGAGCGCGGGCCTGGCGACATCGATGATCGGTCCGCACCAGGGGATCGAGATCGAGGTCGTCGCAGACCAAGGCACGCTCCAGACCAGCCATACGGTGAGCCTCGGCCTGATCGTCACCGAGTTGATCATCAACGCCATCAAATACGCCTTTCCGACCGCCCGCGCAGGCGCCCGAATCGTCGTGCGGTTCGAGGTGGACGAGGCGGATTGGAAACTCAGCGTCTCCGACAACGGCTGCGGGCGCACCGGCGCCACCGCGGCCCGATCGAGCGGACTGGGGACGGTGATCGTCGCGGCCCTGGCCAAGCAGCTGCAGGCACAGATCGAGGAGGTGTCGGGCCCGGCCGGCCTCAAGGTCGAAGTGACTCGCGCGACCTTCTCCCCCCGCCTGCCGCTGGCCTGACGATCGCGTGACCGGCGGCTGAGACCGGGCAAGCCGCTTCGGCTGCCGGACTAGGCCGTTTCGACATTCGCCATAGCGCCGCCGCCCACAAGCCCCTCTCCGCTGTCGCGGGAGAGGAGGTGAGGGTCGGTACCGCGGACTCAGCAAGACCCTCACCTCCCACCGCTTCGCGGCGGGCCCCTCCTCTCCCGCGAAAAGCGGGAGAGGAGAAGGAAAGCCGGGCCTGCCGTGCCGGCCTGTGCCGGGCACGCGAAAAGCGAGTCCCGGGCTGTATCGGCATTC
>JASLBD010000391.1 GCA_030146745.1 Allosphingosinicella sp.
GGACTGGTGCCGACCGGGATCCGGGTCAGCCCCTCGTAGCGGCCGATGCCGTGATCGGCGTGGACGACGAGATCGCCGGGCGAGAGCGTCGCCAGCTCGCTCATGAACGCGTCGGCGGATTTCCTGCGCTTGCGCCTGCGCACCAGCCGGTCGCCGAGCATGTCCTGCTCGGTGAGCAAAGCGACGTCGGCCGTGGTGAAGCCGTGGTCGAGCGGGAGGACGGCGAGGGCCACTCCGGCAGCGCCCAGCGCCTCCTGCCAGGTGTCGACCTCACGGCCGTTCTTCAGCCCGTGATCCGCGAGCAGGCCCTTCAGCCGCTCCCGCGCACCGGCCGAATAGCTCGCCAGGACCACCTTCTTCTTCGCCCGCCTCAGCCCGGCGACGTGGTCGATCACCGCCTCGTAGACATTGGCGTTCTGCGACCGCTCCGGGGCAAAGTCGCGGGCCGGATCGACCTCGAAGTCGAGGACGGTCGCGCTTTCCGGCTCGTGGAAGGGGGTGGCGAGGTGCAGCGGGCGCTCGCCGATCAGCCGCTCCCATTCGCCCTGCGCCAGATAGAGGGTTTCCGGCTCGAGCGGCCGATAGCTGCCCGGATCGGACGACTGCGCTCGCTTCCGGTTCTCGTAATAATCGGCGATCGCCTCGAAGCGGGCGTCGGCGGCGCCGGCATCGTGGGCGTCGCGAACGACGAGGTCGTCGTCGCCGAGATGCTCGAACAGGGTGTCGAGCCGCTCCTCGAACAGGGGAAGCCAATGGTCGATGCCGGCCAGCCGCCGCCCTTCCGACACCGCCTGATAGATCGGATCGCCGGTCGCGGTCGCTCCGAAGCGCTCGCGATAGCGGGAGCGGAAGCGCTTGACGCTGTCCTCGTCGAGCAATGTCTCGGAGGCGGGCAGCAGGGTGAAGCCGCCTTTCTCGTTGCCGCTGGTGCGCTGGGTGGCCGGGTCGAAGCGTCGGACGCTCTCGATCTCGTCGCCGAAGAAGTCGAGCCTCAGCCCTTCATTCTCGCCGGCCGGGAACAGGTCGACGATGCCGCCCCGCACCGCATATTCGCCGGCGTCCTGGACGGTGTCGGTGCGGTGATAGCCGTTGGCGCTGAGCAGGGCGGAGAGCTTCGCCATGTCGATCCGCTCGCCCGGCGCCAGCCTGGCTACGAGCTGGCGTACCCGGAACGGCGTCAGGGTGCGCTGGGTCGCCGCGTTGACCGTGGTGACGAGGAGCTGGGGCTTGTCCGCCTTGCGCTGGAGCGCGTGAAGGGTCGCCAGCCGCTCGGAGGAGGCGCGCAGGGAAGGAGAGGCGCGGTCGTAGGGCAGGCAGTCCCAGGCCGGAAAGGCCAGCACCTCCAGTTCCGGCGCGAAATAGGTCGCGGCGTCCTGAAGATGCCGCATCGCCGCCTCGTCCGGAGCGATGAAGACGGCTCGGCCTTTCGAGGCGCGCGCCAGATCGGCGGCGAGCCACGGCAGGAATCCGGCGGGCGCGCCGGCCAGGGTCATCGGCCTCGTCGCCGAGAGGATCTTTTGGATGTCGGTCACTATTCTGGGTGCTTGATATAATCGAGTTGCCGGAGCCGGCGCATCATCGCCCCGCGGTAGCGCTCCGGCGGCTCGGCGGTTCCGATTGCCCACGCCATGATGTCGGCGTCCTGTTCCTCGAGCAGGGCCTCGAACCAGTCCATCGCCTCGTCGTCCCAGGAGGCGCCGTGGGCGTCGAAGAAGCCGCCGATCATGAAGTCCGCTTCGCGCACGCCCCGGTGCCACGCCCGGAAGCGCAGGCGTTTGAGGCGGTCGGCAGGCTGCATTTCGGCTCCCAAGCTGAAAGGGCCGGCACGCGCTTGGCGGGCCGGCCTGGAAGCGGCGATCTAGGGATTGAAGGCTGGCCTGTGAAGCTCTGGATCGTCATCCCGGACTTGATCCGGGATCCATGAACACCCGGGCTGGAGATCTTTCGCTACGGTCCGTGTTCATGGATTCCGGCTTGCGCCGGAATGACGGGGATGCCCCGGGTCTTCCACAGCGACCAGCCGATGCCCGCGGCGAGGATCGCGAAGGTCACCGACAGCGAGACGATTGGCGGTATCTTCGCCAGCCCCAGCGCGTCGGCAACGAAGATCTTGGAGCCGATGAACACCAGCAGCACCGCCAGCGCATATTTGAGATAGTGGAAGCGGTGGACCATCGCCGCCAGCGCGAAATAGAGGGCCCTAAGGCCGAGGATGGCGAAGATGTTCGAGGTGTAGACGATGAACGGATCGGAGGTGATCGCGAAGATCGCCGGGACCGAATCCACCGCGAAGACGATGTCGACGATCTCCACCATCGCCAAGGCGAGGAAGAGCGGGGTGATGAACCAGGCCGGCTTGCCCGTCCCCGGATCGGTCTTGCGCACCCAGAAACTGTCGCCGTGGAGCCCTTCCGTCACCGGCAGCCGCCTGCGCATCCAACGCAGCACCGGGCTGGAGCCGACGTCATATTCCTTCTCCGCCATCAGCCACATCTTGATCCCGGTGAAGATCAGGAAGGCGGCGAAGAGGTAGAGTACCCAGCCGAACCGCTGGACCATTGCGGCGCCGAGCCCGATCATGATCGCCCGGAGCACGATCACCCCCAGGATGCCCCAGAACAGCACCCGGTGCTGGTAGAGGCGGGGCACTGCGAAATAGGTGAAGATCATGGCGATGACGAAGACGTTGTCCATCGCCAGGCTCTTCTCGATCACGAAGCCGGTGACGTAGGCGAGGCCGGCCGACTCGCCCATGTACCACCAGACCCAGCCGCCGAAGCCGAGGCCGAGCGCGATGTAGGCGGCGGAAAGGGCCAGGCTCTCGCGAACCCCGATCTCGCGCTGCTTGCGGTGAAGCACTCCGAGATCGAGGGCGAGAAGGACCACGACGATGGTGAGGAAGGCGAGCCACATCCACAGCGGCTTGCCCAGCCAGAGCAGGGTGAGAAATTCCAATTGGGCCTCCTGTTACGACGTGCGGCCGACATCGCGATCCGAAAGGATCGCCAGAGGGGCCCGGTCCGCTTGAAAGGGAGGCGGGCGGGCTTGCGGTGCTCCCGTCACCCCGGACTTGATCCGGGGTCCACCTTCTTCAGTTCGAAAGAAAAGGTGGATGCCGGATCAAGTCCGGCATGACGAGGCCGCGCGGGCATCCGCCGGCCGAATGTTCAGATGCTGACGGTCTTTCGCCCCATCCTGGCGTAGAGCCTGTCCTTCACTGCAAGCCTCAGCTTCCTGAGCCGGAGCAGCCTGATGCTGTCGGGAAGGCGCCGGGCGACTTCGCGCCGGATTTCCTCGTCGAGGCGGCGGTGGATGGCGGTCAGGCGGTAAGCGAATGCGTTCATAGCCTCTCTCCAAATCGATATGTCATCGAAATCGGGCGAAGCTGCGATGCAGAGGGGCGAAGGGCCGTGGAACTGCACCGGGCTTCAGCCCGATGCGGTCCGACATCGCAGTCGTCCTTGAAAGACGCCCGCCAGAGGGGCCCGGTCCGCAGAGGTGTATTTAGAGGGGGGCCGGGGCGGGATCAAGGGGCTGGCGGTTTCCTCGTCATTCCGGCGAAAGCCGGAACCCATGAACACGGCGGTTCGAGCTGGAAGCACGGCCGTGTTCATGGATGCCGGATCAAGTCCGGCATGACGAAAGAAGGTCGCCGCGCTAACAAACCGCCATGCGCCCCGACATCCTCAACCCGCTGTTCGCCGAAGTGGAGGTGCTCAAGGGCATCGGCCCCGCGCTCGCCAAGCCCCTGAAGCGGCTGGGCCTGAACCGGGTGGTGGACATCCTCTTTCACCTCCCGGTGAGCTGGATCGAGCGCAAGAAGGTGGATGTCCTCGACATGGCCGACGCCGGCGGTGTGGTCACCGTCGTGGTCACCCCGGTCGACTATCGCCAGGCCGGCCAGCGCAGCCCGTTCCGGGTCTATGCGACCGATCGCGAGGGCAATTACCTGTCGCTCACCTATTTCCACAATCCGGGCTGGGCGAAGAAGCAGTTCCCGCTCGGGGTCCCCAAATTGGTTTCCGGCCGGATGGAGATGTACGGCCAGGAATTGCAGATCGTCCATCCGGACTATGTCCTGGAGCCCGGCCAGGTCGACGAGCTGCCCGAGCGCGAGCCGGTCTATCCGCTGTCCGAAGGACTCACCAATCGCCGCCTGGCCGATCTCGCCGGTCAGGCGCTCAGCCGGGCGCCTTCGCTGGGCGAGTGGATCGAGCCGAGCCTGCTCGCCGCGCGCGGTTGGCCCTCGTGGCAGGAGGCGCTGGCCAGCGTGCACCGGAGCCGCAACCCGGCGCCGGCCCGCCAACGGCTGGCCTATGACGAGGTGTTCGCCAACCAGCTCGCCCTGATGCTGGTCCGCGCTTCGTCGAAGCGCCGGCGAGGCGTGCCGCTCAAAGGCGACGGGCGGCTGCGCGACGCTCTCAGGCTTCCCTATGAGGCGACCGGCGCCCAGCGCCGGGCCGTCGCCGAGATCGAGGGCGACCTCCAGCAGGAAACGCCGATGCTCAGGCTGCTCCAGGGCGACGTCGGCTCGGGCAAGACCCTGGTGGCGCTGATGGCGATGCTGACCGCCGTCGAGGCGGGAACCCAGGCGGCCTTGCTGGCTCCCACCGAAATCCTCGCCCGCCAGCATTTCGACACCCTGACCCGGCAGCTCGCGGGCCTGCCCGTCAGCGTCGCCATCCTCACCGGCCGGGAAAAGGGAAGGGCGCGCGAATCGACCCTGATGGGCCTTGCCGACGGCTCGATCGGCATCCTCGTCGGGACCCACGCCATCTTCCAGCAGGCCGTCGCCTACAGGCGCCTCGGCCTCGCCGTCGTCGACGAGCAGCACCGCTTCGGGGTCGCCCAGCGGATGATGCTGGCCTCCAAGGCCGAGCGGCCGCCCCATCTCCTCGTCATGACGGCGACTCCGATCCCGCGCACCCTCACCCTCACCCAATATGGCGAGATGGACGTAAGCCGCCTCGACGAGATGCCCCCCGGCCGCCAGCCGGTCGAGACGCGGGTTCTGAGCCTCGAGAAGCTGCCCGACGTCACCGACGCGCTCGCCCGGCAC
>JASLBD010000404.1 GCA_030146745.1 Allosphingosinicella sp.
CACTTTCCTGTCGGCGAGCACGGCGACACGGTCGCAGATGGTGTAGAGCGTGTCGAGATCGTGCGTGATCAAAAAGACGGTCAGGCCGAGCCGCTCGCGAAGATCGACGATCAGCTGGTCGAAGGCGGCGGCGCCGATCGGGTCGAGGCCGGCGGTCGGCTCGTCGAGGAAGAGCAGCTCCGGATCGAGCGCGAGGGCGCGGGCGATGCCGGCGCGCTTCCTCATCCCGCCCGAAAGCTCGGCCGGGAATTTGGGGCCGGCGTCCGGGGAAAGGCCGACCATGACGATCTTGTAGGCGGCGATCTCGTCGAGCAGCTTCTCCGACAGTCGCGGATAGAATTCGCGCAGCGGCACCTGGACGTTCTCGGCGACGGTCAGGGTCGAGAACAAGGCGGCGCCCTGGAACAGGATCCCCCAGCGCTTGCGGATGCCCTGGAGCTCGGCCTCGTCGCGGTCGAGCATCGGCTCGCCGAACACGCGCACCTCGCCCTCGTCGGGCTGCTGCAGGCCGATGATCGAGCGCATCATCACCGACTTGCCGGTGCCGGAGCCGCCGACCACGCCGATGATTTCGCCCCGCTTCACCTCGAGGTCGAGGCCGTCGTGGATGACGGCCTCGCCGAAGCTGTTGCGGAGGCCGTGGACCTCGATGACGATTTCGTCCTGCCCGCTCACAGCCAGCCGATCTCCGTGAAGAAGACCGCGAAAAAGGCGTCGAGGACGATGACCAGGAAGATCGCCTGGACCACGGCGGTGGTGGTCCTGAGGCCCACCTCTTCGGCGTCCGACTTGACCTGCATGCCCTGAAAGCATCCCGCCAGGGCGATGATCAGGCCGAAGACCGGAGCCTTGATCAGCAATTGCCAAAGGTCGGTCAGCGGAACCACCTCGCGCAAGCGCTGGACGAAGGTGACCGGCGGGATCTCGAGCGACACCCAGGTGAAGACGGCGCCGCCGACGATCGCGACGATGGCGGCGTAGAAGCCGAGCAGCGGCATCATCAGCACGGTCGCGAAGACCCGGGGGAGAACGAGCGCCTCCATCGGCGACACTCCGATCGTCCGCATCGCGTCCACTTCCTCGGCCAGCTTCATCGAGCCGAGCTGGGCGGCGAAGGACGAGCCGGAGCGGCCGGCGACCATGATCGCGGTCATCAGCACGCCCAGCTCCTTGATCGAGCTCCGGCCGATGAGGTTGATGGTGTACACCTCGGCGCCGAACTGCCTGAGCTGCACCGCCCCCTGCTGGGCGATGACGATCCCGACGAGGAAGCTCATCAGCCCGATGATTCCGAAGGCGTGGACTCCGACTACCTCGAAGCGCTGGACGACGGCGTTCAGCCGGAACCGGCGCGGCTGGCGGATGACATGGCCGATCGAGAGCAGCATCGCGCCGAAGAAGCCGAGCAGGCCGACGAAGGTGCGGCCGGCTTCGACCGTCGCCTCGCCGAGCTGGGTGAGCACCCGCTCGAAGGGGGCGGGCGGATCCGGGCGGACCTTGACCGGCTGGTCCGCCTTCTCGACCTGCCGGAGCAGGGTCGCCGCGCCCTCGTCGGCGCCGACGATCTCGCCGCCCCTGTCGCGCGCGGTGCGGTGGACGATCCAGGCGCCGATCGTGTCCATCCGCCCGACCCCGGAAAGGTCGATCACGAAGTCGCTGCCCTTCAGCCGGTCGAGCCGGTTGGGGAGGACGCCGAGCCGGGACAGGGTCAGGTCGCCCTGGAACCGGAGCACGCGCCGGCCTTCCTCGGTGCTGTCAGTGAAGCGGGCGACGCTGCTCATGCGCGCGTTCATGCTTCAATTCCAAAGCGCGGGCAACTATGGACAAAGGCGGTATCGGGATGCTTGAGCCCGTCGGCATGAAGGCGCGGCTCGCAATCTACGACATGGACAGGACGATCACCCGGCGGGCGACCTACACGCCGTTCCTGATCCATGCCGCGACGAAGCTCGCGCCGTGGCGGCTGATCCTGCTTCCGATCGTCCTGACGGCCATGGCCGCCTACGTCCTGAAGCTGATCGACCGGGGCCGGCTCAAGGAGATCAACTACACCCTGCTGATCGGCCGGGGGATCGCGCCCGAGCGGCTCGAGCCGGTGATCGAGAGCTTCGCAGAGAGGCAGATCGCCTCCAACATCATGCCCGGCGCCCGCCGCGCCATCGCCGCCGACCGGGCGGCGGGCTGCCGGCTGGTCATGGCCACCGCCTCCTACCGCCTCTACGCCGCCGCCATCGCCCGCCGGCTCGGATTCGACGACGTCATCGCGACCGAGACCGCCCTCGACGCCAAGGGCCGGATCGTCGCCCGGATCGACGGCGCCAATTGCTACGGCCCGGCCAAGAAGGACATGATCCTCGCCTGGCTGCAGCGCGAGGGGCTGGAGCGCGACGCCGTCCATATCCGCTTCTATTCCGACCATGTCTCCGACCACCACGTCCACCGCTGGGCCGACGAAGCGGTGGCGGCGAACGCGCATTCCCGGCTGGTGAGGCTGGCGAAGACGGAAGGGTGGGAAGTGGTGGACTGGTCGCGAGAAGCCCCCCTCCCGTCCTTCACGGGAGAGGAGGGGCCCGCCGCGTAGCGGTGGGAGGTGAGGGTCTGTACCGCCGAGTCAGCAAGACCCTCACCCCCCAAGCCTTCCGCTTGGGTCCCCCCTCTCCCGCGAAAAGCGGGAGAGGAGTGCAGGCTGGGACTGGCAAGTCATCCTCTGCATCGCTATCTGCCCCCCATGAGCGAAGCCGACCCGATCCTGACCCCGCCGGCGCCCCCGCGCCAGCGCAAGCCCGACTGGATCCGAGTCAAGGCGCCGACCAGCACCGGCTTCGCCGAGACGAAGAAGCTGATGCGAAGCCTCAACCTCGCCACCGTCTGCGAGGAGGCGGCCTGCCCCAATATCGGCGAGTGCTGGACCAAGAAGCACGCCACGGTGATGATCCTCGGCGACACCTGCACCCGCGCCTGCGCCTTCTGCAACGTCAAGACCGGGATGCCGCGCGCCGTCGACCCGCTCGAGCCCGAGCATGTCGCCACCGCCGCGGCCGAGCTCGGCCTCACCCATATCGTCGTCACCTCGGTCGACCGCGACGACCTGCCCGACGGCGGCGCGAAGCAGTTCGTCCGGGTGATCGAGGCGCTCCGCCGGAACACGCCCTCGACGACGATCGAGATCCTCACCCCCGATTTCCGCAACAAACCGGAGAGCGCGATCGAGGCGATCGTCGCTGCCCGCCCGGACGTCTACAACCACAATCTCGAGACGGTGCCGCGGCTCTATCCGACCATCCGCCCGGGCGCGCGTTATTATGCCTCGCTGCGCCTGCTCGAGAGCGTCAAGCGGCAGGATCCGACCATCTTCACCAAGTCGGGGGTCATGCTCGCCGAGGCCGACCATCAGGCCGGATTTCGTGAAGATGGTCGGATCCTGCCGCTTGACGCTCTCGAGCAGCCGAAGCGAGGCGTAATAGCGGGCGCCGGGGCGGATGGTGGGGTAGAGCCGCGGCACCGTCTCGAGGTTATGGTTGAAGACGTCGGGCCGAGCCGCGACGATCGCCTCGACCGGCGCCTCGCCCTTGTTGCGGAAATCGGGCGTCAGGATCTCGATGGTCGTGGCCGGGGCTTGGCTGCGGAGCGCCTCGATCAC
>JASLBD010000431.1 GCA_030146745.1 Allosphingosinicella sp.
GACGATCTGGTCGTTGCTGCCGTTGATCTTGAGGCCGATCAGCTTGCGCTCACCTTCGGTCCCGATGGCGGTGAAGTAGGTCCACTGCACCTGATCGGGCGTCAAGGCGTCGGTCGATTCATGATCGGCGGTGAAGGTCAGAGTCCCGCCTTCCATGTTCCAGTTGAGCGTTCCGAGCAGCCCGTCCGTCTCGACCTCGGCGAGCTCGAAGTTCATATTTTCGGTGAAGTCGCCCCACATGTCCTCGCTCGTCCCGTCCTCCTGCACGACGAAATAGGCATCGGGGACGATCTCGTCCTCGGCCTCGCCGGTGATCGTCACCGTCGCGGTCGCGGTCGAGGTGGCGCCATGCTCGTCGATCACCGTGTAGGTGAAGCTGTCGGTCGCGGTCTCGCCGGCCTCCAGATAGTCGAACATCGAGCCGGCGTGGTAAGTCACCTTGCCGTCGGCGCCGACCCAGACCATGGCGCCCAGGTCGGTCACTTCCTGAACCGCGCTGACCGTCAGTGCATCGCCGTCCGCGTCGGTGTCGTTATCGAGGAGAGCGGCGGTGACGTCGGTCGGGCCGGCATTTTCGGCGAGCGTCAGCGCGTCGTCGGCCGCGACGGGCGCCTCGTTCTGGCTGACTCCGGTGATCGTCACCGTCGCGGTGGCGGTCGAGACGTGGCCGTTGCCGTCGGTGATCGTGTAGGTGAAGCTGTCGGTCGCGGTCTCGCCATTGTCGAGGTCGGCGAAGATATTGCCGGCGTCGTAGCTGACCATGCCGTCCGGGCCGAGGCTGACGGCCGCGCCCGAAGCGGAGACGGCCTGAACCGTGCTGACGACCAGCGAATCGCCGTCGGCGTCGCTGTCGTTGGCGAGCAGGATCGAGCTGATCTCGGTCTTGCCGGCGGTTTCGGCCAGGGTCAGCATATCGTCCTGGGCGACCGGAGCGACGTTCGGCTCGATGAGGTCGACGAGCTTGAAGGTGCCGTCGGAAAACTGGACGCGCTCGATGCTGAACAGCCGGTCCTGGCCGTCGGGGCCGCCGGAGCGAAGGTCGCGGACGATGACGGCGCCGTTCAGGCCTTCCATGACCCGGTAATCGGAGCGCTTGCCGTCGAGGACGACCGTGTCCTGGCCGTTGCCGCCGTCGAGGACGTCGTCGCCGGCGCGGCCGGAGATCATGTCGCTGCCGTTGCCGCCGTCGATATAATCGTCGCCGGCGCCGCCGTTGATCGAATCGTTGCCGTTGCCGCCGAAGATGCTGTCGCTCTGGGCGGTGCCGTTGATCTTGTCGGCCTTGTGAGTGCCGTTGAGGATTGCCATTTTCTTACTCCGTTACAGGCCCTGGAGGGCGATTTGGGTGTGCCCCGCCGGGGGAGGCGGGGCCGATGGGGTGACTAAGGAGGATCAGGAGAAGCGCTCGTGCGCCGGCGCGGATCAGGCGATCCTTGTGCGATAATGGTTCACGAATTTCTACTCCACGAACCGCTGGCCGAACTGGCCGGGCGGCGGATCGGCTTTTGGGACGGCCGTTTTTCCGCCCGATGTCGCGAGCCCTGGAGAAGTGTTTCAATTATGTCGGTGCGCTTCGCTCAGCCGCGGCGGCTGAGGACCCGTGTGTAGCGGGCGAGGACGAACAGCACCCCCGGCCAGAAGCAGGTGTTCCAGACGTCGTGCCAGTTGCGGTCCCAATGAACCCGGGCGCCGGCGGCGCGGGTTTCGATCAGGTCCCAGGCCTCGCCGAGCAGAGCGGCGGCGAGGACGGCGGTTATCGGCACCCAGCTTCCGGCCGGCCGGCGCAGCAGGGCCGCGGCGGCGAGGAAGACCGCGAGGCCCACATAGATGTGGAGCGCGTCCCTCGGCAGGCCGAGCAGCTCGACCAGCGCCGACTTGGCCTGCTGGAAGCCGCTCATGGCTCAGACCCGGGCCCGGAAGGGCGTGAAATCGGTGCCGCTGTCGTAGACGTCGACTCCTTCGCGCCGCTTCAGGAAGCCGACCACGGCATAAGTGACGGGCGTCAACAGCACCTCCCAGGACACCTTGAGCGCGAACTGACTCGCCATCACCGCGAGCATCGCCTCGACCGGCCAGCCGGCGGCGCCATAGAAAGCGAGCGGGTAGAAGATCGCACTGTCTATCCCCTGCCCCACGATCGTCGAGCCGATCGTGCGCATCCACAGATGCTTGCCCCCGGAGGCGATTTTCATCCTCGCCAGCACATAGCTATTGGCGAACTCGCCGGCCCAGAAGGCGACGACGGAGGCGAGGACGATCCGCGGCACTTGGCCGAACACCGATTCGTAGGCCGCCTGCCCCGGCCAGTCCGACGCCGGCGGAAGCGCCACCACCACCCAGCTCATCAGCGCCATGAACAGGGTCGCGACGAAGCCGGCCCAGATGCAGCGCCGCGCCCGCGCATAGCCGTAGACCTCGGTCAGGACGTCGCCGATCACGTAGGAAAGCGGAAAGAAGAGGATTCCAGCGCCGAACGGCCACAGGCCGACGAGCGGCAGGTCGATCTCCGCCCTTTTCCCGGCCCCGAGCACGTTCGACAGGAGGAGGATGGCGACGAAGGCCGCCATGACCAGGTCGAAGTAACGGAACTGGACGCCCTTCAGCGCCGCGCCCTCGACCGCTTTCACCTCGCCCCCGTCCATGGCCGGCCACGCTAGCGCCGTTCCGTTCGCCGGGAAAGCGCGCTACACGGCGGCGGTGCGCGCCCGTAGCTCAGTTGGATAGAGCACGAGCCTTCTAAGCTTGGGGCCGCAGGTTCGAATCCTGCCGGGCGCGCCAGTTGTTGTTGAGCGAGCATTCCGGGCTGCGCCGCTTGCTCAAAAGCCTGCGCTGCGGGGCGTGAGGCGGAAGGCGCGAGACGCTCAGGCTCGAGCGCCTTCCTCCTCCCGGGTGACCCGCTCGACGACGGCGCCGGCGGTGAGGCCGTGCACTATGGTGGAGACGGCGATGGTGAAGGCGATGGTGGCCCAGAGCTGCCCTTCATTCACGAACTCCAGATGGCTGGTGGCGTAACCGAGATAATAAATGGAGCCGATGCCGCGCACGCCGTAAGCCGCGACGACGAAGCGCTCGCGGGGCTGGAGCTCCGTCCCTCGAAGGCCCCACCAGCCCGACAACGGGCGGATGACGAAGATGAGCGCGAGGGCGATCGCCACATGCCTCCAGTCGAGCTCGGGCCACAGGAGTGGAAGCACTCCGCCGATAAGCACGAGCAGGACGGCGGTGAGTGCATGTTCGATGGCCTCGTTGAAGCCGTGCAATTTGCCGTGGAAAATATGGTCGGCCTCAGCGCGCCGAAGGGCGAGACCGGTGACGAACGCGGCGATGAAGCCATAGCCTTCGATCAGTTCGGTCAGCCCGTAGCAGAGGAGGACTCCGGCCAGCGCCAGCACGCCCGAGCCGGTGTCGGCGAGGACGTTGCTAACCGGGACGGTAAACAGCACCCGGCCGAGCAGCCAGCCGATCGCGGCTCCGGACACCGCTCCGACGAGGATCCGGTAGAAGACGTCGCGGGCGAGCCACTCCACCGCCCAGGAACCGGGCGCGAAGCCCTCCGCGGCCACGATCAAGCCGAGGTAGACGAACGGAAAGGCGAGGCCGTCATTGAGGCCGGCTTCCGCGGTCAGTGAAAAGCGAACCGGATGCTCCCCGCCTTCGGTCGGCGGACCCACCTGGACGTCGCCGGCCAGCACCGGATCGGTCGGCGCCAGTACCGCGCCGAGAAGGAGCGCGCCGGCAAGGGTCATCCCCGCCAGCGCCCAGCCGAGCAGAGCGACGGAGAGGATCGTCAGCGGCATGACCACGACCAGCAGGCGCACCGTCGGCTGCCAGTGACGATAGCTTCTGAGATTGTCGATCCTGAGGCCGGTTCCGAAAAGGGCGACGATCACCGCCAATTCGCTGGTCAGCTCCCAGATCCTGGGCGCGGACCGGGGATCCACGGCCGCGGGCATCCCGGGCACGAACGAGAAGGCCAGGATTCCGAAGAGGATCAGCAGGGCCGAAGCCGCGGGCTCGCGGCCGGAGAAGAAACGCGGCAGCCAGTAGGCGAGGATGATCCCTGCGCCGATGGCCGCCATCGCTATATGATAAGGGCTGACGCCGAAGAAGGGTTCGCTGTCCACCTGCTCCAAACTACGCCGGGGCCCTGCCGGGTCCCGCCGGCACGGTTCCGGCGAAAAATCTCAGATGCGCTGGCCTATGAACCAGAGCGCGACGCCGGCGGCGGTCGAGGACAGCCCGAACCTGCTCTTCGGCGCTGGGGTTACGGTCCGTTCCACCCGCCCAATCAGCCCGAGCGCCTCAGCCGGTTCATCGTGGTGACGATGAAGGCCGTCGACCAGCCGATCAGGACGAAGCCGACCAGCGCCTCGAGCGCCCCGATGAGGCGCCAGTCCTCGGGAAAGAATTCCGCCGGCCGGCCGAGCGTCGCATAGGCCGAGGCGGAGTAATAGAGGGCGTCGCCCAGCGAATCGATCGCGCCCACCGCCATGTAGAAGGCCGCGAAGACCCAGATCTCGAAGGTGTGGAGCGCGAAGACCGACATTCCGACGGCGCCCACCAGCAGCAGCGCCCCCAGGTCGAGATCGCGCTGCTCGAGGCGCTCCTTCCTGAGGTGCAGGATCCTGGAAATTGCGAGCAGGCCGAGGCCGTGGATGACGGTCATCAGCAGGACCAGCCCCGCCGACGCTGCCAGCTGAATGGCGATCTCGATCGCTTCTGCATCCACCGCGGCGCCTCCCCTTTCACCGCTCGCCCGGAATGGGCGTGTCCGTGCCGAGGGCCTGCTGGACGTAGAGCTTCTTCACCATGACGTAGGCGACGACGAGCAACGGCGCCGCGAAGATGAGCCCCACCGTCCCGAAGAGCAGCCCCGCGGCCACGATCCCGAACACGGTGAGCGCCGGCGGCAGCGAAACCGCTCGTTTCTGGATCATCGGCATGATCAGAGTGCCTTCGATCTGCTGGATCGCGACGTACAGGAAGAGCGTCCAGAGCGCGGTCTGGGGTCCGGCGACGAGGGCGATGAGAAGCCCCGGTATGGCGGCAATGATCGGTCCGGCATAGGGAACGATCTCGGCGACCCCGGCGACCACTCCGAGCGCCAGAGCCGACGGAACGCCCAGCAGCCACAGGCCGAGACCGGTGAGAGTGCCGACGATCGCCATCGAGACCAGTTGCCCCAGCAGCCATCGCTTGAGGGCGCGGCCGCTGTCCGTCAGCGCCTCGTCCGCCAGCGCCCGGCGGCGCTCGGGCACCAGCTTCAGCAGGCCGGTTCGGTAAAGGTGGGGATTGCCGGCGAGGAAGACGGCTCCGAACAGCACCAGAATGAAGTTCACGACCGCCCCGCCCACGGTCAGGACGATGGTTCCAGCGCTGGCGAAGAAGCCGGAATTCGGCGGCGATGCGTTCTCCATGGCGCGCATCAGATATTGGCCTCCCGGCATGGCCTCGACACT
>JASLBD010000438.1 GCA_030146745.1 Allosphingosinicella sp.
TCCGGCGCAGCACATCGCCATCGATCGCGCCCGCCTCGCCGCCGACATGCCGGCTGCCGACCGCCCCGCTTACGAGGCGATGCGCTCGGACAGCTTCGCCTTCAGCCAATATGTCACGGGCCGCGCCAATCGCGGCGGCGAGTTCTTCCAGCGCCCTGCGGGGGGAGTCGACATCTGCAACGTCCAGGTGCCAGTGCGGAAGGCGACGCAATAGCGTCGTCCCGGCGAGGGCCGGGATCCCGCCGAGACCCGCCGAGACTTCTCTGTGCCGCGGTCCCGGCCTTCGCCGGACGACGTGGAAAAGGAGACAGCCGGGTGGCTGCCCCCTTGTCCGTCGGAAATTACGCGCCGGCCCCTCGCGTAGGGATGATAAGGGGCCGGCGCGACGGCGGCCGCCACGAGGGCGCCGCCAGCGATATCAGGCCGCGTAGGCGTGCTCGTTGCCGAACACCGGGCGGCGAATGGTACGAACGATGGCGCCGCCGGCGATCATTGGAGCGTTTTCGAGCGGCAATGCGGTCGTGCAGAAAGCACATTCCGCCATCGACCGGCCGATATACCAGTGCGTGCGCCCGCAACCGGGGCAATAGTTCGTCTCATGCTCGCGGTAGACGATATGATAGCCGCGCTGGTCCGCCTGGGGGATGATACAGCCGCCACGCGCTTCAAGGATACTCGTCGCCATTACTTTGGCTCCCTTTCAACTCACTTGGGGGCCCAACGACCGACAAGTCTGAAGAGTTTCATGGCGTTAAGATGAACGGAGGATCCGGCGACCCGCGCTGCCCTCGCCGGAGGGGCCGAAAAGCCCGGAAAACTGCGGCGACGAGACGTTCGGAAGCGTCGGCGAACGGAGCTTCAAAATTTTTTCGGGGCGGCCGCGTTAACCTTTTCAGGCCGATTTCAGGCTCCGATCCGAGCCTCAGAGCTGGATTTTTTCCTTGCGCCGAACTCCGGCGCGCTTCTCGAACGAGCGGCGCCGGCGCTGATGGATCGCGACCGCCGTCACCGGCAGTGCGAGAGCGCCCAGCACGAGCGACGACACCAGGACCACGGTTCCCAGCTCCAGACCTTCCATCGAAATTTTTCCTCCCGAGGCATCGATTAGCCGCAATTGAGTCTTACGTCACCCTCCCCGGACCCGTGGCGGGGTCAAATGAGACTAATCGACGACACGCCGATGCGACGACTTGAGCGGTATAGGCGACAAGCGGCACCGGGGCGGGCGGCGAGTCCACGGGGCCGCGGGAGCCGGAAGGGTGCTTGGCCGGCCGGCCGACCTCGATGCCCGGCAAGTCCGCCGTCTGGCCCGCGATCCGGGAAGCGCGGAGCGCCGCGGAGGAGTAATCGTCACCCACGGGCAGGCCCGGGGGCCATGGAGGCCCGCGCTGGCTTCTTGTAATTTGTAATGGGTCCCGGGCGCTGCCGGGAAACGATCGCTCAGGCGCGGTCGGGCGCGACGCAGCCGGCGGCGACGTAGAGCATTACCGCGACGGGGCCGAGCACGAAGAGGCTGAGCACCGCCGCCAGCCGGATGAGCGTCGCGTCGGCACCCGTTGCGTCGGCGAGGCCGGCGCAGACGCCCATCATCTTGCCATTGGCTTTGTCGAGGGTGAAAGGACCGTTCATGGCGCCTTTCCTTCACTATTGGGGCGATTTCTCGCGATTGACGGCGTTCAGTTGCGTTTCGCCGCAGGGCCGGACGCTCAGATGACCTGAGCGGCCGGTCCGACTGCGGCGGAGACGAACAGGGTCGCGGCGAAGACGGCGGCGACGGCGGAAATGGCGATGTGCTGCAGGCTGGCCAAATTGAAGGTCATTTTAAGTCTCCCTGAACCGGCCGCCGGTTGATCCGTCGGCCATATCGGAGACGTTGCAGGGAGCGTGCCAAATGGAAGGAATGGCGGAAATCCGCGATATCTACCAGACAGGATAGCCCAACAAGCGACTTGCGACCTTAAACGTTGGGAATTTTCACCGATATTTGGCGGACAGATTGGAGACATTCTGTCCGAGTTCGTTCATTCCGATCGGCCGACAATCGGTCGGACCCGAAATCGGAGCGGGGAGGTCGTGATGAGCCGCGGAGTTCTGATAGCGCCGCCGAGATATGCGCCGCAAATCGAGCTGGATCCCTCCGGCGAGCGCGAAGGGCGTGAGCACATCAACTTCCTGCTCAGGCTCGCCTGCCTGTCGGTCCATCGATTTGGAACCGCCGTCCGGCTGATCCAACATTGCCAGCCGCTGATCGGCCCGAAGCTGGGTTTTGATCCTGCCGAATGGATGGGGATCGCGGTCCGTGACGCGGCATTGTCCGTGTACCATTTCGGCTCCGCCCTCGAGGCGATCCGCAGAGGCTTGAAGACCTGTCCTGAGCTACGCGCGCAAGCCGACATGGAGAAGGTTCGTGACGCCGGAAGATCGTTCGCGCGCGATTTCCCCGACGCGGCGGCGCTTCGGCATGCCGTCGGTCACATGGCGGACCAGCTGTCCACTCCGGAAAAGCTCGCCGAGCTTCGAAGGCCGGGCGAGTTCCTGATGTGGGAAACCCAGGTCGGGGAGGTTTTCACGATGGCATCGCGTACCGGTAAGCAGGTGCGCCTGGATGTTGACGACCGGACGCAGGACCAGTTGCAAACAATTCTCACTCAGGTTTGCGAGGCTTTCGCAGGCGCGAACGCCACTTGGGCGCACGCATGCGGATAGGGGTTTGACGGCGGCAGCAAACCTATTTTTCCATCGCATCCCGACCGACGAAAAGCCCCGCCCGGATCGCTCCGGGCGGGGCTATTTTCATCCCTTCGGGAAGGTGCCGATCAGGCGCCGCCGCCGGCCAGCGCCGCGAGCAGCAGCAAAGCGACGATGTTGGTGATCTTGATCATCGGGTTCACCGCCGGGCCCGCCGTATCCTTGTAGGGATCGCCGACGGTGTCGCCGGTGACGGCGGCCTTGTGGGCTTCCGAGCCCTTGCCGCCGTAATTGCCGTCCTCGATATATTTCTTGGCATTGTCCCAGGCGCCGCCGCCCGAGGTCATCGAGATGGCGACGAACAGGCCGGAGACGATCACGCCGAGGAGCAGGGCGCCCAAAGCGGCGAAGCCCTGCTCGCGCCCGGCGATCGCCGAGATCGCGAAGAAGACGACGATCGGAGCCAGCACCGGAAGCA
>JASLBD010000439.1 GCA_030146745.1 Allosphingosinicella sp.
TCCGCGGAATCGAAGGTGGCGATGGCGAAGCCGATGCCCATGATCGGCCCCATCAGCGGCGAAATGAGCATGGCGCCGATGATGACCGCGGGCGACGACAGGAGCAGCCCGAGCACGGCGATGCCGGCCGACATCAACGTCATGAACAGATAATGGCTCGACCAGGCCGATTCCTCATGGACCTTCTGGACGACGGCCACATGGTCGACCTGGGCTATGACATGGTCACGCCACCATATGACAAAGGGAAGGACGGATCGGTCCGCCTCGGGTCGGGGCTTGTGCATCCATTCTCCGCGTCGGTCCGGCGGCGCTTAGGGCATTCAGCCGCCGCAGCAAAGGGGAACGCCGCGGCGCCCCGGGTCGGCGACGGCGGCTTGATGCTGGTCAAGACTCGGAGCCGTGAGCGCCCCCCGCCGGTTCGCCTCGCATGCCACCCGACAGAAAGCCCGTTTCGCAGCGCCCCCTCCTGATCGCTCTCCTTCCGATGGTTGCCATCATGACCATTGCGCTGCTGGCCGCTTTCGACGTCCTGTGAAGCCCCGGCGCCTCCCAAGCGTTCAGAGGCCGATTTCCAACAAGGCAAGCAAGGTAACAGCTATGACGTTCGTGCTCCCGGCCCTCCCCTATCCCAAGAATGCCTTTGGCGACGTGATGTCGGCCGAGACGCTCGACTATCACCACGGCAAGCACCACCAGGCCTATGTCAATGGAACGAACAAGCTGGTCGCGGGCACGAACCTTGCAAACCGCCGGCTCAGCGACGTGATCAGGGCCGCCCGGGCCAATCGCGACGACGGTCTCTTCAACCAGTCCGCCCAGCTCTGGAACCACAGCTTCTTCTGGCAGTGCCTCGCGCCGCCGTCGGGCCAGCGCCCCACCGGCCGGCTCGCCGGCATGATCGAGGACCAGTTCGGCACAACCGAGCAGCTCCTCGCCCGCCTCAAGGAGGAAGCGACCGGGCATTTCTCCAACGGCTGGGCCTGGCTGGTGCTCGAACGCGACCGGCTCGAAATCCTCTCGCTCCACGATGCGGACAGCCCGGTGGTCTACGAAGGCATCCGGCCGCTCCTCACCCTCGATGTGTGGGAGCATGCTTATTATATCGATTATCGCAACGATCGCGGCAGCTTCGCCGAAAGCGTGCTCGGCAGCCTCGTCAACTGGGAGTTCGTCGCCGAAAATCTCGACGGCGAAGGCGTGGCCCGCGCCGACCAGGAGCCGGGCTGAGCCGGCGACCATGAAGTGAACTCGCGGCGCTTCCGGCCGTTCACCCCGGGCCTTCTCCAACTTCAGTCCGCGCGGGATGGACCTTGTCCGACATGAACGACGCCTTCCGATTCTACATACCGAGGGCGGTTTCCAACCCGACCACCGACCGCTTCCTCTTCGCCACCGGCATCGAGTGCAGCTATCCGGTCGTCGCCGGACAAGACGGGCCTATCCGGCGCGACCAGATGCTCGAATGCGGCCATTACGACCGCTGGCAGGAGGATTTCGGGCTCGTCGAGGAGATCGGATGCCGGCTGCTGCGCTACGGGCCGCCTTATCATTCGATCCATCTGGGGCCGGGGAAATTCGACTGGGAATTTACCGACCTCGCCCTCGCCGACCTGAAGAGCCGCGGGGTCCTGCCGGTCATCGACCTCTGCCACTTCGGAGTGCCCGACTGGATCGGCGACTTCCAGAATCCCGATTTCCCGAGGCTGTTCGCCGAATATGCGGCGGCCTTCGCCGAGCGCTATCCCTGGGTCAGGCTCTATACGCCGATCAACGAGATGTACATCACGGCGGAATTCAGCGCCTATTACGGCTGGTGGAACGAGCGGCTGACCAGCCACCGGGCCTTCGTCACCGCGGTCAAGAACATTACCCGCGCCAATCTGGAAGCGATGGCCGCGATCCTGCGCATCCGGCCCGACGCGCTCTTCATCCTGTGCGAATCCTCGGAGCACACCCATGCCAACCATCCCGACCTCATCCGCAAGGCCGAAATGTTCAACGAGCGCCGCTTCCTGACGCTGGACCTGACGGTCGGGCGGCGGGTGAACTCGGGAATGTACCGCTACCTGTGCGACAACGGCATGACGAATGACGAATATACCTGGTTTCTGCAGCGGGATTTCAGCGAGCATTTCGTCATCGGGCACGATTATTACATCACCAACGAGCATTTGCTGGTGGATGACGGCGTCAGGCATGCGAGCGGAGATATCTTCGGATATTACGTCCTCGCGCGCCAATATCATGACCGGTACCACCTCCCCATCATGCACACCGAGACCAACCTCAACGAACCCGGGGCGGTTAACTGGCTATGGAAGACATGGGCCAACATCCAGCAGCTGCGCAGCGACGGAGTGCCGATCTGCGGGATGACCTGGTATTCGCTGACCGACCAGATCGACTGGGACACGGCGCTGCGCGAGAAGAACGGCAGGGTGAACCCGCTCGGCCTCTACGACCTCGACCGCAACATCCGGCCGGTCGGACGGGCGTATAAGAGGCTGATCGAGCAATGGCGCGAGACGCCGCTCATCCCGAACGGTCCGCTCACCCTCGTCGGCGGGGTTTCCTAGGCGCATTCCACGAGGACCACCTCCGCTCCGCCCGGAGCCTCGATCACGATCTCGCTTTCCCCGACGATCGCCGCTCCCGAGCCCTCGGTCATGGGCAGGCCGCCCAGCCGAACGGAGCCTGAGATCGGCACGAGATAGGCGTGGCAGGCATGGCGGAGCTGCTTATGCAGCTTGCCCCGGGCCGGCATCCTGCCGAACTGGATTCGCACGGCGGACGTCAGCCGGGCGGCCCTGTCCGGGTCGAAACCGCTCGCGAGCAGGTGCCATCCGTCGCCGCCGGGAAGAGGAAGGCCGACGCATCTCGGAGCGGTGTTGCGCCGGTCCGAGGTCAGCCATATCTCGTGAAACGAGACCGCCGCGTGGCCGACCGCCCTCAGACCGACCGAGGCGCCGCTGCCGGTGGAGAGGATTTGCGCCTCGCCGGCACGGACGAGGCGCAAGTCGCCGAAGCTGCCGGGCCGCTGCAGGAGTCCGCCGCTCACGATCGTCACGATATCGAAATTCTCGCAAGGCGCGGGCGGGCGGCCCGGCCCGGGCTCGAGCCGGTACTGGTTCCAGATCCTCAGGCGGTCCCATTCCAGGCGCTCGGGATGCTGATAGCGGGCGAAGCAGAAATGATGACGGCCGTCGAGCCCGGGCAGGCTGGTGCGCCCGAGGCTTTCGAAGGGGCGATAGTCTATCAAGTCGCGGTGACTTCAGTTCGCCGCGGCCAGGCTGGTGCGGGCACCGGCCGTGTCGAAGCGCCCGAGACAGGCCCTGATGCCGTCGGGGCGCTCCTTCGAAGTCCTCACGGCCAGCAGCAGAGCGTCGCAGCTGCGAATGCTGTGCTCGCAAAAAGCGGCCTCATGCTCGGCTATTCCAAGGCTGCGCAGGCCAGCACTGATGCCGCCGATGGAGGCGCGCGTGCCGCGCGCCGCCAGCGCCGTCATCAGCGGACCGGTGACGAGGATGGCGGTGCTGTCCGAGGACGCCGCCACGAGGTTCGCCGTCAGCGCCGCGAGCGGTCCGTCGATCCCCTCGCCTTCCCCGGGGGCAAAATATTTCCCGGCCGTCGAGCGGCTGAGCATGAGGCTGAGGTCGCTCAGCGAAACGCCCTTGGCGATGAGCGCCTCGATCGCCGTCTCCAAATCACTCGAATCGTAGAATAATGCCGTAACCAGGCAGCTCACTTCGCCTCCCTCCGCTCATGTCCCGCGACGGTGCGCGTCGCCCCTTCTCCAGCCAACGGAACCTTCCAGGCGGCGTTCCCGATATTGACCTGGGTCAAATATTGACAGTGGCCCGAGGGAACCCCTGCGCGGGGGCGGCCTTATTAGTCCATGCTTCTCAAAGTCCCGCTCCCTCCAGCGCCGCAGCGTTGCCGCGCCCACTGCCGCGCACGTCCCGGGAGGACGGCGTGAGGGCGCTGGATCTGGAGGCGGCGAAGAAGGTGCCGATTTTCGCCGCGCTGGACGAGGAGCAGCTCGGCCGCCTGACGCGCAACGCCAAGGTGCAAAGCTTCGCGGCGGGCGCCGTCCTGTTCGAGGAGGGACAGGAGCCGGAACACCTCCATGTCCTGCTGAAAGGCGTCGTCGAGCTCTACACGTGCTTCGGAGCGCGCGAGTGCGGAATCCTGCTCCTGTCTCCCGGCGACATCTTCATGCCGGCGGCGAGCCTGTTCCAGGAGCCCTATCTCAACTGCGCGAGGGCGCTTCGCAGGGCGCGGGTCGTGATGCTGGACGCCGACATCCTTCGGGCGGAAGCGATGCGATCGAGCGAGCTTGCCGTCCATCTGAGCCGAGCGCTGGCGGGCCAGTTTCGGATGGCGGTGCGGCACATCATCGACCTCAAGTGCCGGAGCGCGCCCCAGCGCCTCGCCTCCTTCCTCCTCCGGCTGGTGGACGAGAGCAGCCTCTCGGCGAGCGCGGAGCTGCCGGTGTCGAAAAGAAGCCTCGCGGCCCGGGTCGGGATGACCGCGGAAACATTGTCCCGGACTCTCCAGACGCTGGCCGGTCAAGGCCTGCAGGTCCGGGGGACCCGAGTGATCGTCCACGACCGGAAGCG
>JASLBD010000243.1 GCA_030146745.1 Allosphingosinicella sp.
GCCGGGTCGCGTCGGGCTTGATGATCGAGAAAGTGCGTTCGGTCGCCATGGCCGGCCTGTGCTCCGTGTTCATGAGGGGATTGCGCGGCTCTCTAGGAGGAGCGGAGGAAAAGGGCAATTCCCGTCATCCCGGCGAAGGCCGGGATGACGGATTCCGACGAGCCTCGCCTTACGGCCCCTGCACCCACTTGCCGCGCTCGTCCTGCTTCCAGTAGCGGGCCTCCACCTCCGGCCGGCCCTTCAGCGCCCGCCAGGCCTCGCGCGCGCCCTCGCGGCAGTCATTGTCGAAGAAATAGAAGGTGCGGGCGAAGCCGAGCGCCTCCTCGCGCCAGCGGCCGTCGGCCAGGGCGATGTTGGCCGCGCCGTTGGCGGCTTCGGGCGTCTCGGAAAGGAGGACCGGCTGGCTCTCGCCCCGCTCGCGTCCGTGCGGGAGGAAGCTCTCCTTCGAATAGCTCCACAATTGCTCGTCGAGCCGGGCGAGCAGGTCTGCTTCGGCGACCACCAGCAGCCGCTCGCCGCCCGCCAGAACCTTCTCCGCGATGCTGGGCAGCACCCGCTCGAGCGGCGAGGCGGTGAGGTGGTAGAAGTCGACGATCATCGTTTAGGGCCGCTCTGTCCCGAAGCCTGCGTTTCTGCTATGTTCTGCCTCTGTCGAAAGGCCTGCCGGGGGCGGGAGGACGGGGCGGAACGGGGAACGATGCGGATGGCCGGCGAAGGGCGGGATGAGCTTCGGTATGCCGCGGGACTAAGTCTCTGGTCCGCAATGATTCTCGCCGCAAAGTTCATTCGAAGGGCGCCCGACCCGATGAACTTCGTGAACTTTGCCGCAAAAACGCTTTGTTTTCAGGCCTTGCCGCCCTCTCCGAAAACTCGCCGATCCGCATCACTCCTCGAAATTCGCCGCGACGAAGCGGTCGAGCAGGGCGACTCCGTAGCCGGTCGCTCCCTTGTCGTAGAGGTGGCTCGCCTTGTCCGCCCAGGCCATTCCGGCAATGTCGAGATGGGCCCATTTGACCCCGGGCTCGACGAAGCGCTGAAGGAAGGCCGCGGCGGTGATCGAGCCGCCCTCGCGCGGGCCGACATTCTTCATGTCGGCGATCGGCGAGTCGATCAGCTTGTCATAGGGATCGCCGAGCGGCATCCGCCACAATTTGTCGCCGCTCGCCGCGCCCGCCGCCGCCAGCTGGCCGGCGAGGCCGTCGTCGTTCGAGAACAGGCCGGCATATTCATGGCCGAGCGCGATGATCATCGCTCCGGTCAGGGTGGCGAGGTCGACGATCACCTCCGGCTTGTACTGGCGCTGGACCCAGGTCATCGTGTCGCACAGGACGAGCCGGCCCTCGGCGTCGGTGTTGATCACTTCGATGGTCTGGCCGGACATGGAGGTGACGACGTCGCCCGGGCGCTGGGCGTTGCCGTCGGGCATGTTCTCGGCGAGCGCGCAGACTCCGATAATGTTCGCCTTCGCCTTGCGGCCGGCGAGCGCCGCCATCGCCCCCGCGACGGCGCCGGCGCCACCCATGTCCCACTTCATCGCCTCCATCCCGAGCGCCGGCTTGATCGAGATTCCGCCGGTGTCGAAGGTGATGCCCTTGCCGATCAGGACGACGGGCCGGGCGCGGGCGTCGGAGGCGCCGTTCCAGCGAATCGCGAGCAGCCGCGGCGGCCGAACCGAGCCCTGGGCCACTCCGAGCAGCGCGCCCATGCCGAGCGAGCGCATCCGCTCTTCGTCGAGCACCTCGAACTCCACCCCGAGAGGCTCGAGCCGCTCGCGGCAGCGCTCTACGAAGCTTTCGGGGTAGAGGATGTTGGCCGGCTCGGCGACGAGCTCGCGGGTGAAGGAGAGGCCGTCGAGCAAGGCGGCGCGGTCGTTCCAGGCGGAGCCGGAATCGCCGCCGCCGACGATGATCACTTCCTCCAGGGTCGGCTTCTGCTTCTTGGCGAGCTTGGTGCGGTATCGGTCGAAGCGCCAGCTCCGGGCCGCCGCGCCGAGGCCGATGCGCGCGGCGGCGTCGCCGCCGAGGCCCAGGCCGGTAAGATCGATGACGAGGCGCGTCTCGCCCGAGGTCAGGAGCCGCGCCGCGAGTGCTCCGCCGACCTTCTCGAACAGGGCCTCGTCCTGGCGGCGGTCGCCCAGGCCGATCAGAAGCAGGCGCCGGGCGCCCTCGCCTTCCGCCACGAAGGTCTCCGCGACCGAAGCGGCCTCGCGTTCGAAGCGCTGGGCCTCGGCGGCCCGGGCGGCGACGGCGCGGGCGGCGGGATCCAGGCCGGCAAGGCGGTCGGCGACGACATCCTCGCTCCAGACGGGAAGGGCGAGCGCATAGGCGCCGGCGGGACGTTCATCGGCGAAGCTGATCTTCATGGGCGGTACTTTGCTCCTGGCTTTGACTTCAAGCCTCTAGGCGCTCGCCCCGCCTCTGCAAAGGGGGGGCATCCGGCGTCTTGCACCCGTCATCCCGGACCTGGCCGGGATCCATGGACACTGCGGACACTGCACTTGTCGGAAACGATTCGGTCGATGGCTTCCGGCTTTCGCCGGAATGACGAGCGCCCCTGCGCCATTGCAGCCCCGCACTTCCGGTGCGATAGGCGCGGGAGGTCGCGCGTGCTCTGGCGGCGGGGAAAGTGAAGAAGCTCAATCTCATCTGCCTGACCGCGCTTCCGCTGCTGGTCGCCGCCCCGGCCGCCGCGCGCGCGCAGGAGGCCGGCCCCGCGGTGGACGACGGCGCCGCGGCGCCCGCCGCGGAGGCGCGCGAGGTCGCGTTCAGCTCCGACGAGCTCAGCTACGACAGCGAGGCCCAGGTCGTCACGGCGAGCGGCGACGTGCGAATGAACAGCGAGGGCAACAGGCTGCGCGCCGAACGGGTGACCTGGAACCGTGCCACCGACGAGGTCCGGGCCGAGGGCGACGTCCGGGTCGTCAATCCGGGCGGAGACGTCGCTTATGCCGACAGCGTCGTCCTGACCGACGCCCTTCGCGACGGGGTCGTACAGAACATGCTTCTGGTGCTCGCCGACGGCGGCCGCCTCGCCGCCGACAAGGCCGAGCGCAAGGACGGCTACACGACCCTCTACCGCGCCGCTTACTCGCCCTGTGCGGTCGTGAACGAGAAAGGCTGCCCCAAGAACCCGACCTGGCAGATCAACGCGGTCAGGGTCGTCCACGATCCCGTCAAGGGCCGGATCCGCTACGAAGGCGCCTCGCTCAACCTGCTCGGCGCCCGAATCGCCGCTCTGCCCTTCCTCTCCCACCCGGACGGAAGCGAGGGGGGCGGAAGCGGAGTGCTCGTGCCCGACATAAGGCTGAGCTCGAGCAACGGCTTCGAGCTGGCGGTGCCTTATTATCTGAAGCTGGCACCCAACCGCGACGCGACGATCACGCCCCACGTCTATACCGAGGTGGCGCCGATGCTGGAGGGCCGCTACCGCCAGCTTACCGGGCTCGGCGCCTTCCAGCTCGGCGCCTATGTGACCTACGGGTCGCGAATCCCGATCACGATGCCGCTCACCACCGTCAGGGACGAAGGCGTACGCGCCTATCTCGAGGGCAACGGCCGCTTCCAGCTCGGCCCGCTCTGGACCGTTACCGCATCGGGCCGCTACGTCACCGACCGCACCTTCCTTCGCCGCTACGACATCTCGCGCGACACCCGCCTGCGCTCGGTGATCGAGGCCGAGCGTATCGCGTCGGACAGCTACATCTCGATCGCGGGCTGGGCCTTTCAGGGCCTCAGGGTCAGCGACGTCGCCGGGCAGCAGCCGATCGCCCTGCCCGCGATCGACGCGCGCTGGCGCCTGCCGGGCAAGGTCTGGGGCGGCCAGGTGGAGGTGCAGGCGAACAGCCTCGCGATCCTGCGGACCAGCGGCCAGGACACTCAGCGCGCCTTCGCGGGAGCGCGCTGGGACCGGCGGCGGCTCACGCGCTGGGGCCAGGAGATGATTCTCACCGCCTACGCCCGCGGCGACCTCTACCACAGCAGCGACAATCTTCTCACCGACACGATCATCTATCGCGGCGAGGAAGGGTGGCACGCGCGTGCGATCGGGGCGCTCGCGGCCGAGTTTCGCTGGCCGCTGGTCGGTCCGTTCATGGGCGGGACGCAGCGCCTCACCCCCCGCCTGCAGCTGGTCGCCTCGGGGGCGACCGACAATCTGGAGGTCCCGAACGAAGATGCGCGGGCCGTGGATCTGGAGGATTCCAACCTCTTCGCCCTCAACCGCTTCCCCGGCTACGACCGCTGGGAGAACGGCCCGCGGGTGACCTACGGCCTCGACTGGGGCCTCGACCTTCCCGGAATCGCGGTCCGGACCACGATCGGCCAGAGCTTTCGACTGGACGACAAGCCGAGCATCCTGCCGCCCGGGACGGGGCTTTCCGACCGCTTCTCCGACTTCGTCGGCCGGACCAACGTCAAGGTCGGCCGCAAGCTCAACCTCGTCCACCGCTTCCGGATCGACAAGGAAAGCCTGGCGCTGAGGCGCAACGAGGTCGACGCCGTGGTCGGGGGACGCCAGACCTATGCGACGATCGGCTACCTCCGCCTCGACCGCAATATCGACCCCTCGATCGAGGATCTGCGCGACCGCGAGGAGATACGGCTCGGCGGCCGGGTGCGCTTCGCGCGCTACTGGTCGATCTTCGGCTCGACCGTCGTCGACCTCACCGACGCCAAGGAAAGCCCGCTGTCCTCGGCCGACGGCTACGAGCCGGTTCGCCACCGGATCGGGATCAGCTATGACGACGATTGCCTCGAGATCGGCGTGACCTGGCGCCGCGATTACGACAGGGTCGGCGACATCGACCGAGGCAACACCTTTCAGTTCCGGGTGGCGTTGAAGAATCTCGGACGTTAAAGATGCTCGGTCAAGCTGGGGTTCAGCAAATTTCAGGCATCGCTGGCGGCCTGCATTTATTGGAGGAATGATGAAGCTCGGCATTTATCACGGGGCGGCGCTCATGCTGGCCGGCTCCCTGGCCGCCGCGGCGGCCGTGGCTCAGACGGCGAGCGATCCAAGCCCGGCGGCGGCGGCGAGGCTCAACATCCCGGCCAACCCGCAGTTCATCACCGAGGAAGATCCCAATGTCCGCAAGGCGACGGCGATCGTCAACGGCACCGTCATCACCGGCACCGAGGTCGATCACCGGCTCGCGATCATCAGGATGGCGGCCGGGGGCCAGATCCCGGCCGAGGAGCTCCCGCGCCTGCGCCAGCAGGTGCTCCGCAACCTCGTCGACGAAGTGCTCCAGATCCAGGCCGCCGAGCAGGCCGACATCAAGATCACCAAGGCCGAGATCGATCAATATTTCGCCCGCTACGCCCAGGGTCAGTTCAAGATGACGCCCGACCAGATGGCGCAGTTCCTGCGCTCCAACGGAGCCTCGCCGGAGACCCTCAAGCGGCAGATCCACGGCGAGATGGCCTGGGCGCGCCTGCAGAGCCGGAAGATCGAGCCGTTCGTCAACATCAGCGAAGACGAGGTGACGGCCGTCATCGACCGGCTCAACGCCGCCAAGGGCACCCAGGAATTCAAGGTCTCCGAGATCTTCCTTTCGGCGACTCCCGAGACGGCCGCCGAGACTCGCGCCAATGCCGATCGGATCGTCCAGCAGCTACGCGGCGGAGCCTCCTTCCTCGCTTATGCACGGCAATTCTCCGAAGCGTCGACCGCAGCGGTCGGCGGCGATCTGGGCTGGGTGCGTTCGGCCCAATTGCCCGAGGCGCTGGCCGGAGTGGTCCAGTCGATCCCGGTCGGAAGCATCAGCGACCCGATCGCGATCCCGGGCGGCTTCTCGATCGTCCAGGTCGCCGATACGCGGCAGGTTCTCACCGCCGATCCCCGCGACGCCGTCCTCAGCCTCAAGCAGATGACGGTCCGCTTCGCGCCCGGAAGCCCGAGGAGCGTCGTCGAGGAGAAGGTGCAGGCACTCCTGCGCGCCACCCAGACGATGGGCGGCTGCGGCGGTGCGGAAGAGGCTGCGGCGCCGATCGGAGCCGAGGTCATCACCAACGACCAGGTCAGGGTCCGCGAGCTGCCGCCGGCGCTTCAGCAGACTCTCCTCGCCCTCGGCCTCGGCCAGGCCACGCCCGCTTTCGGCTCCTCCGACGACCGGGTGAGCGTCCTCGTGCTTTGCGGCCGCGACGATCCCGATCCGGCGACCAACGTCAGCTTCGAGCAGGTCTACAACCAGATCGCCGAGAACCGGGTCAACCTGCGCGCCCGGCGCTTCCTGCGCGACCTGAGGCGCGATGCGGTGGTCGACTATCGTTAGGATCCGGCCCTCTTGATCGCGCCCCTGGCCGTCGCGCTCGGGGATCCGGCGGGGATCGGACCCGAGATAACGGCCAAGGCCTGGGAGCGGCGGGTCGCGGACTCGGTTCCGCCATTCTTCGCGGTCGGAGCTCCGGAGGCGCTTCGAGCGGTCTGGGGCGGCCCTCTCCAGGTCGTCGCCGGCCCCGACGAAGCCGCCGCCTGCTTCGAGGGCGCCCTGCCGATCATCCGGATCGACGCGGCCGGCGACACCCGCCCGGGCCAGCCGACGCTCGAAGGCGCCCGCAACTCGCTCGACGCCCTCGAGCTCGCGGTCGGACTGACCCGGTCGGGCGCGAGCTCGGCGCTCGTCACCGGCCCGGTCTCCAAGGCCCAGCTCTACGCCATCGGCTTCAGCCATCCCGGCCAAACCGAGTTCGTCGCCGAGCGCTGCGGAATCGCCGCCGACATGGTGGCGATGATGCTCGCCGGTCCGACCTTGCGCACCGTGCCGGTCACGACCCATGTGGCGCTTCGGGACGTGCCCGGGCTCTTGACCACGGAGCTCATCGTCCAGCGCGGACGGACCACGATCCGGGCGCTTCGGCGGCTGTTCGGGATCGAGCGGCCGAGGCTGGCGGTCGCCGGCCTCAACCCCCATGCCGGCGAAGGCGGAGCGCTGGGCCGGGAGGAGATCGATATGGTCGTCCCGGCCATCGGCCGGCTGCGCGAGGAGGGGGCCGAGGTCACCGGCCCGCACGCGGCCGACACGATGTTCCACGGGCGGATGCGGTCGACCTTCGACGCCGCCCTCTGCCTCTATCACGACCAGGCACTGGTTCCGCTCAAGACGCTTCATTTCGACGACGGCGTCAACATCACGCTCGGCCTTCCGATCGTCCGGACCTCCCCCGACCACGGCACCGCCTTCGACATCGCGGGACAGGGCAAGGCCGAGCCGACCGCGATGCTCGCCGCGCTTCGGATGGCCGCGGACTGCGCGGCTCGGCTGGCGGCGGCGTGACGGGACTCCCGCCGCTGCGCGAGGTCATCGCGCGGCACGGGCTGAGGGCCGCGAAATCGCTCGGCCAGAATTTCCTGCTCGACGAGCAGCTGCTCGACCGGATCGCGCGGGTGCCGGGCGAGCTCGAAGGGCAAAGGGTCTACGAAGTGGGACCGGGGCCGGGCGGCCTGACCCGGGCGCTGCTTCGGGCGGGCGCCGAGGTCGTGGCGGTCGAGCGCGACCGCCGCTGCCTCCCGGCCCTGGCCGAGGTCGCCGAGACGGCGCAGGGCCGGCTTCGGGTGATCGAAGGCGACGCGCTGGCGATCGACGAGACGCTGGAAGTGGGCGCCGGAGCGCATGTCGCCGCCAACCTGCCCTACAATGTCGGAACCGCTCTGCTGGTCCGCTGGCTCGGCGGCCAAGCCTGGCCGCCCTGGTGGCGCTCGCTGACCCTGATGTTCCAGCTCGAGGTCGCGGAGCGGATCGTCGCCCGGCCCGGCACCGGCGCCTACGGGCGGCTGGCGGTGCTCGCCCAGTGGCGCAGCGAGGCCCGGATCGCGATGAAGGTCCACCGCTCCGCCTTCGTGCCGCCGCCCAAGGTGATGTCGGCGGTGATCCACATCGTTCCGAAGGCGGCGCCGGAGGGGGTTCGGGCGGCGGCGCTGGAACGGCTCACCGCGGCGGCGTTCGGGCAGAGGCGCAAGATGCTGAGGCAAAGCCTGAAGGGATTGCCGGGCGCGCTGGAGGCGCTGGCGCGGGTCGGGATAGACTCGGAACGGCGGGCGGAGACGCTTTCGATCGATGAGTTCGTGAGCGTGGCGAGGGCGATGGAGGACTGAGAAGGCTCAGGCCCCGGCCCGGTCCCCTAGGCTGTATCGACATTCGAGCCCGTTGCTCCTGCCCCCTCTCCCCTGGGGGGAGAGGGCCGGGGTGAGGGGGTTCAGCGGTGGAAGGGCGATCGCAGACGCCGGACCCCTCTCCCTACCGACCCACCGTGCTCTTGAACACGCCCAGCCGCTCCGCGATGCGCACATTGGTGTCGCCTTCCGCCGCCGCCAGCACGATCCGCGCCCGCATCGCAATCCCCTGACCCGTCGAGCGCCGCCGAGCCAAGGATTCCAGCTCG
>JASLBD010000441.1 GCA_030146745.1 Allosphingosinicella sp.
TGCGGTGTCGGCGGGGAGGGGGGAGGGGTGCCGATCACCGCGGGGGGGGGTACAGGCAGAACGTCCTCCCCGCCTTCGGGTTCCGAAAAAATTTGGCGCGGTTGAAAATGATCCGGGCGGCGGCAGAAAAACGAAGCGCCCCGGATGCGTGCCGAGGCGCTTCGCCGACAGCTGCCGTTGCAGGCGACTATCTCCCGTCCCCGCTTCTCCCATAACCCATTTCAGCGAGTCGGGAAAGCGCCTGTGCGCGGCCGATCCCGGCCAGCCGCGCTTTTGAAGAGACTCGGCCCTTTTAATTAAAAAGTCTTCGGGGTCTGGACAGCGGAGGCGACGCGCGTCAGTCTTCGCTTCGGGGCAGAACAAGTCGGGGCGAGTCGAGCACTCGTCCCGCTCTCGGTTGGGGGGGCTCAATCGAGATTTCTGTAAAGGTAGTGCCGGGGGGTCAAGTCCGAGCATCTTCTGTCCGTTATCATCGGAAATGCTTGCGACTGACTGTTCCTGCCAACGGAATCCAGAAGGAACGTGAAATGAGCTGGGACGAGATCACAAAGGGTACGAGCGGCAGCGACATCATCAACGGCGGCAGCGGCGACGACTTCCTGCAAGGAAGGGCCGGCGGCGATTTCCTCGACGGTGGCGATGGCGACGACCAGCTGCACGGCGATGCCGGCGACGATTTCGTGCGCGGCGGCGCCGGCAACGATCTCCTTCACGGCGGCCTCGGCACGGACACCGCCGTCTATTCGGGCTCGATCTTCGACTACAGCTTCGGCCAGGCGGGCGACGAGTTCTTCGTCAACCACAGCGGCGGAAGCATGATCGACGGCTACGACCGGCTGATCGGCATCGAGCGCCTCGTCTTCGCCGACGCGGTCGTCGACCTCACCCAGAACAACGGCCCGATCGCGTTCGCCGACTTCGCCTCGACCGACGAGGATGTCGGGACCTATTCGAGCGGCTCGGCGAGCGTGCTCGACAACGATTTCGACTGGGAGAACAACACTCTGGCCGCGGTCGGCGGCACCTTCAACGGGGCTTACGGAACGCTCGTCCTGAATTCCGACGGCACCTACACCTATACGCCCTACGCTTCGGCCCAGGCGCTCGCGCTCGGCCAGACCGTGCAGGACAGCTTCAGCTACTCCGTCACCGACGGAAGCCTCAGCGGCACCGGCACGCTCACCATCACCGTCGCCGGCCGCAACGACGCTCCGGTCGCCATTGCCGACGCCGCCGCCACGAGCGAGAATGCGCCGGTGTCGATCGACGTCCTCGCCAACGACACCGACGTCGACAACGGCGCAACGCTCACCGTCACCGCCGCCGCCGCGCCAGCCGGGCAGGGCAGCGTCTCGGTGGCCGCCAACCAGGTCGTGTTCGACCCCGGCACCGATTTCGACCATCTCGACACAGGGGAGACCGCTGAGGTCGTCGTCAGCTACACGATCACCGACGAGCATGGCGCCACCTCAAGCTCGACCGTCACGATCACCGTCGACGGCGCCAACGACGCCCCCGTGGCCAATGACGACACCGCCTCCACCGCCGAGGACGCCTCCGTCTCCGGCAATGTGCTCGCCGACGACACGGACGCCGACGGCGAGGCCCTGACGGTGGCGAACGCGGGCGTCTATGCCGGCGCCTACGGCACTCTGACCCTCAACGCCGACGGCAGTTACTCCTACGCGCCAAACGCCGCGGCACAGGGGCTCGACGACGGCGAGACGGCGCAGGACGTCTTCGCCTACACCGCCTCGGACGGCACCGCTTCGGACTCGGCCACGCTCACCGTCACCGTCGGCGGCGCGAACGACGCTCCGGTGGCGAACGACGACTCGGCTTCCACGGATGAGGACACGGCCGTCTCCGGCAACGTGCTCGCCAACGACACCGACGCCGACGGCGAGGCCCTGACAGTCGGCAATCCCGGCACCTACAACGGCGCCTACGGCACTCTGACCCTCAACGCCGACGGCAGCTACACCTACACGCCGGGCGCGGCGGCGCAGGCGCTCAACGACGGCGAAACCGTGCAGGACAGCTTCGCCTATTTCGCGTCCGACGGCACCGCGTCGGAACCGGCGACGCTCACCGTCACGATCACCGGCGCCGACGACGGACCCCAGACGGTCTGGTACATCGACAACAGCGCCGTCGGCAGCACCAATGTCGGCACCCAGGCCAATCCGTTCACCTCGATCGCCGCGTTCAACGCGGCCCAGGGCACGGTCGATGGGCCGAAGGAAGGCGCGACCGTCTACCTGCTCCAGGGAACCGGCACCTATGCCGAGGCGGACGGCATCAACCTGCTCGACGATCAGATACTGATCGGAGTCGGCCGGCCGAACATCGCCCCGGTCTCCGGCAACGGCATTGACCTCGCCGAGGACAACAACATCTCCGGAGTCGACATCACCGTCGCCGCCGGCAATGCCGGGATCGAGGACGACGGGGGAAGCGTCGGCAACCTCGTCATCAGCGACGTCGCCGTCGCCGGCTCCGGCCAGATCGTCGACATTGACGATGGCGGGACTCTCAACGTCAGCCTCACCTCCGCCGCCTCCACCGAATCGGTCGGCGGCGCGATCGACCTCAACGGGGTCGGCGGCAGCTTCACCGTCACCGGCGTGACGACGATCTCCGGGACCTCGGGGGGCGGCGTCGACATAACCTCCGGAATGGATCTCGCGGCCGATTTCCAGGGCGGCCTCGCCGCCTCGACCGGCGCCGATACGGCGGTCAACTTCCACGGCAATGCGGGGTCGAGCTCGCTTGCGGTGAACGGCCTCAACCTGGTCACCACCACCGGCACCGGCCTCGACGCGGCCAACGGCGGGACCGTCACCGTCAGCGGCGCGGCCAACACGGTCGCGACCACCGGCGGCACGGCGGTCAGCATCACCTTCGCCACCATCGGCGCCGGCGGGGTAACTTTCAGCGACGTCACCTCGATCGGCGGCACCGCGGCCGGAATCGTCCTCGACACCGCCGGCTCGGGCGGGTTCAGTGTTGGCGGCGGCACGATCGCCAACAAGGCCGGGGCGGCCGGGATCTCGATCAACGCGACGTCCGACGTGTCGCTCGCCAACATGGCGATCACCGGCAACTCGAACGGCGGCGTTCTCGGCACCAACGTCAACAACTTCTCGCTGACCGGCTCGACGCTGACCGGCAACGGTTCCTCGGGGTCGCAGGGGGCGGTCTACTTCACCGGACTCACCGGCACCGCGGACCTGCTCGGCAACATCATCGGCGGATCGAGCGGCGACAACGTCCATATCGTCCAGACCGGCGGGGCGCTCGATCTCGAGATCGCGGACAATGGCTCGTCCCAGGCGATCATGGGCAGCGTCAACAACGTCACCGGCAACGATTCGGTGTACATCGGGACGGCCGGAACGGCCTCGCTGAACCTCAGGGTGGACGGCGTGGACTTCCAGGGAGCCCTGGGCGATCTCCTGCAGGTCGTGGCCGGGGACCGGTCGACCCAGACGGTCGTGATCAGCAACAACGGCTTCCACGACGCCCAGGCGGGGGCCGGCGGCGGAGTCACCCTCGGGGGCGGCGGGCCCGGCTCCGACATCGACGTCACCTACGCGGTGGTCGGCAACAGCTTCACCGGCGCCCACGGCTCGGCGCTGTCCGCGCTCTACAACCAGGAGGCCGGCGACGTCCGCGGCCACATCGGCGGCAATACCATCGGCGTGGCGGACTCCCTCGCCGGCAGCCAGGGATCGGCGACAGGAGACGGCATCCGGGCGGGCCTCGAAAAGACCGGAGCCACCGGGACGGCGACCTACACGGTGACGATCGTCGACAACGACATCCACGACATCGCCTCAGGTTCGGGCATCTCCGTCACCTCCGGCGGCGGCGGCGCCGGCAGCGGGGCGGTGATGGAAGCGGCGCTGGCCGGAAACACGGTCGCAGAGATGGGCGATTTCAGCTTCGCGGCCTTCTACGCGATGGTCGGCGGCAGTGCTTTCAGCGGAGATTATTCGCAGCTCGGCCTCGACATCCAGGACAATGAATTTACCGCCGGGGCATTCGGCCTCTCCGCCTATTTCGACCAGCTCTCCACCGACGCCCATTACTACTTCCCAGGCTATGGCGGCTCCGGACAGGGCGAGTTCGCGAATCCCCCCGGCACGGCGACCGTCGGCCTCGAAGCCTTCCTGACGACGACCAACGGCAACGTCCTGGTCGGGCCCATGGACGCAGGCTTCGTCGACGGGGTGACCGGCGCTCAGCTCATGCTGGCGCCCTACTTCTACCCGTAAGGCCGGGCTCAGGCGGCGCCCCTGCTGTGCGTGGGGCGCCGCCACCGCTTCGGCGGCGGAGAGGATTCCGGACCGATCGCAAAGGGTCCGGGCGACAGCGTCTACTCCGCTCGCCGCCGGTGGCGATGCGAGCCTGTCGGCCGTCGCCCTGTGTCCTGTGAGTCACAAGCGCGGCGGAAGCTGTGCTCGGGCGGAACCGGATGCGCGAATTCGAGTTTGCCGTCGTAACGGAGCCGAGCGATGTGATGGCGAGCAACAATCAGCAGAAGTTGTTTTCAGAGATCGAGCAGGCGCAGGACGAGTTGCGCGAGAGCATCGAGAACAGCCGCCGCCTGGTGGAGCGTTCGGATGCGCTGATCCAGCAGGTCAGGGAGCAGTCGGCCGACATCGGAGACGGATCCCCTTCGATCAACTGAACCGGTCCGCCGGGAGAATGCTTATTCTCCGGTGAACCTCTTGACCTTCACCGGCAGCTTCTTGCCCTTCGTCCGGCGCGAGGGGATCTGGATCGGGTTGCGTTTCTTCCATTCCGCCCAGGTCATCGGGCCGTCCGGGGTGTCGATCAGATCGTCGTCCAGTGCCATGGTTTCGCTCCGCCGGCGGGGGTCGCTTCGATTATCGTCGAATGGTGATTGACTCGCCACCCCCGATCTGACATTTCGACATAACTCGAAACGAGGGGAGGCGGATGGACGCCGCAGCGGCAATTTCGGCGCTCGGAGCGCTGGCGCAGGAACATCGGCTGGCGCTGTTCCGGCTGCTCGTGCGGGCGGGCTCGGACGGCATGGCCGCGGGAGCGATCGCCGAGGCGCTTGGCCTCCCCAATTCCTCGCTCTCCTTCCACCTCGCGCAGCTCAGCCGGGCCGGGCTGGTCGGCCAGGAGCGGCGGCACCGGTCGATCATCTACCGCGCCGATTATGCGGCGATGAACGCCCTGGTCGGCTATCTGATGGAGAATTGCTGCGAGGGCGCGGGATCCGGCGCCGGCCCGGCCTGCGGCACGGACAGCGTCCCGCTCGAACAAAGGAAATCCGCATGAAGCGCTTGCACGTCCATGTCGGCGTCGCCGATCTCGATCGTTCTATCGCCTTTTACTCCACGCTGTTCGGCGCCGAGCCGACCGTGGCCAAGCCCGATTACGCCAAATGGATGCTCGACGATCCGCGGGTGAACTTCGCAATCTCCGCCGGCGGTCACGCAGGGCGCGGAGTCGAGCACCTCGGGATTCAGGCGGAGGACGACGGCGAGCTGGCGGAAGTTTACTCACGGCTGCAGACGGCGGACCGGCCGGCGCTGGAGGAGGGGGCGACGACCTGCTGCTACGCGAAATCGGAAAAGAGCTGGATCTCCGATCCGGACGGAATCGTCTGGGAAGCCTTCCTGACCCGCGGCGAGGCGACGGTCTACGGCGACAGCCCCGACCTGGAGGCGCTCTCGCTCGAGGCCTCCTGCTGCGACGCTCAGACGCCTCAGGGCGTGTGCTGCGACCCCAAGCCCGGCCTTGCCGCCGACGCGCCCTGCTGCGGGTGAACGGCGTGGCCGGCGCGCTGCGATCCCGGCCGCCGTCGCCCGCTTGGCTGTTCGACGACCGGATCACCGGCGCCGCCTGACCTCGCGCTTCCAGTCCAGCTCCGAGGGCATCGGCAGGCTGGTGTCGGTCGGCGCCTCGTCGACCAGCTCGAGCTCCGGGTCGCGGACCTTTGTCCCGCGCCGATGCAGGCACATGATGCACAGGCAGCGCCGGCGCACTTCCCGCAGCGAATCAACCCAGCCCTTGCGGCGGAACAGCCACCACAGGGCATGGCTGCTGAACACCGTCCCGTGCGCGCATCGAGTGCAGGTCAGCCGCACCGCCCGACCCCGCACGGCGACGTCGAACAGGTCGCGCAGGGGATAAGCGGTCGGCGCATCGGACATTGAGAACAAATAGCGAACAACACGCCGCCATGGAAGCCGTTCCGGCGGCTCCCATTGAGCGTTCTTCCGTCCGCGCCTAAAGGCTCGGCGGCGAAAGGGCGGGATGAAGGGCAGCGGCGCACAGAGTGTTTCGATCGTCGGCAGCCGAGCTCCGCTTTTCTGGGGCGCCTGCGTGGCGATCGCGGTCGGAGTGCTGCTGCACCTGCCGATGCTGGCCATGGCGCACCGGATGGGCAACCGCCTCGTCGGGATGCCGATGGAAGCGCAAATGTGGGCCGGCATGGCGCTGATCGTGCTCGGCGTTCCGGTCGCGATCTACGGCGCTCTGCCCAAGCACCGCACGCCGCACGGCTCGCAGGCCGGGACCAGCTACGAGGCGCCCGATTCGACCCCGCTCAACCGCTGGCATGCCGGAGTCCTGCTGGTCCTGACCGTCGGCCTGATCATCGACGTGATGAAGCCTGCCACCCTCGGCTTCGTGCTGCCCGGCATGAGCTCCGAATATGCCGTCTCGAGGACGACGGTGGCTTGGTTCCCCTTCACCGCCCTGGTCGGCACCACCATCGGCTCGTTCGTCTGGGGCTGGCTCGCCGACGTCTTCGGCCGCCGGGTTTCGATCCTGCTTTCCACCATCCTGTTCGTGTCGACCGCGATCTGCGGGGCGATGCCGCTCTTCCAGCTCAACCTGCTGATGTGCTTCCTGATGGGCTGCTCCGCCGGAGGAATGCTGCCGGTCGTCTACACATTGCTCGCTGAGATCATGCCGCCGCGGCACCGCTCCTGGGTGCTGGTGCTGGTCGGCGGCACCGGCCTCGTCGGCGGCTATCTCGCGGCGAGCGCAGCGGCCCATGCCTTCGAGCCGATTTTCGGCTGGCGGGCGCTGTGGCTGCAGGGTTTCCCGACCGGAATCCTGCTGCTCGCCCTGGCCCGCCTCATCCCCGAATCGCCGCGCTTCCTGGCAGAGCAGGGCAGGGGCGCCGAACTCGCCGAGATGCAGCGCAAATTCGGGATCGTCCCACGCTCCCGGGCGCCGGCACCGGCCGACGCCGAGGTCGCGGCTCGAAGGCACGGCCGGCTCACTTTGGCCCTGGTCATCACGGCGCTCGCGTGGAGCTTCGTCAATTTCGGCCTGCTCCTGTGGCTTCCGACCGACCTGCAGGCGCGCGGCTACAGCTCGGCGCTGGCCAGCGGGATCCTGGCCAGCTCGGCGCTGATCGCCCTGCCGACGATCATGCTCGCGGCCTGGAGCTACAGCCGGCTGAGCAGCAAATGGACGTTGGTCGCGACCATCCTCCTCACCTTGGCCGGGCTCGTCGGCGCCCTGCTTCCGGCGGCGATCCTGTCCTGGCCGCCTTTGCTGGTCGCGGTCATCGCCATGCTGATCGTCGGCTCTAACGGCACGATCGCGGTTCTGCTTCCTTACGCCGCCGAAAATTACCCTCTCGGCATCCGCGGACGCGCCACCGGCCTCGTCGCCGGATCCAGCAAGTTCGGCGGAGTCGCGGTGCAGGGCTTCGCCCTGCTCGGCTTCATCCCGACGCTGGGCGGTGCGGCGCTCGCCCTGCTCGCGCCGATGGGCCTTTCCGCCGCTCTGGTGGCCTGGGCCGGCCGCGAGACCAGGGGCCGAAGCCTGCGCGAGCTCGAAGCCTCGGCATGAGCACGGGTTGACCTTCCGCGAGCATCTGGCAGGAGCACCGGCACCGTTTCC
>JASLBD010000245.1 GCA_030146745.1 Allosphingosinicella sp.
ACCCAGGCGGATTGGGTAATTTGCGGCCCCGGCGAGAATGCCGGGGTGATCGACATCGGCGACGGCCAGGCCGCCATCTTCAAGATGGAGAGCCACAACCACCCCTCCTATATCGAGCCCTATCAGGGCGCCGCGACCGGCGTCGGCGGAATCCTGCGCGACGTCTTCACCATGGGCGCCCGCCCCGTCGCCAACCTCAACGCGCTCCGCTTCGGCCGCCCCGATCATCCGAAGATGCGCCATCTGATCGCGGGCGTGGTCGCCGGGATCGGCGGCTACGGCAATTGCGTCGGAGTCCCCACCGTCGGCGGCGAGGTCAATTTCCACCGGGCCTATGACGGCAACATCCTCGTCAACGCGATGACCGTCGGAGTCGCCGAGCAGGACAAGATCTTCTATTCGGCCGCCGCCGGGATCGGCAATCCGGTCGTCTATGTCGGCTCGAAGACCGGCCGCGACGGAATCCACGGCGCCACCATGGCCTCGGCGGACTTCTCCGAGGACAGCGAGGAGAAGCGCCCCACCGTCCAGGTCGGCGATCCCTTCACCGAGAAATTGCTGATCGAGGCCTGCCTGGAGCTGATGGCCTCGGACGCCATCGTCGCCATCCAGGACATGGGGGCGGCGGGCCTCACCTCGTCCAGCGTGGAGATGGCGTCCAAGGGAGGGGTCGGCCTCGAGCTCGACATGAACGCCGTCCCCTGCCGGGAGACCGGGATGACGCCCTATGAGATGATGCTCTCGGAGAGCCAGGAGCGCATGCTGATGGTGCTGAAGCCCGGCCGCGAGGCCGAGGCCGAGGCGATCTTCCGCAAGTGGGAGCTCGATTTCGCCGTCATCGGCCGGGTCACCGGGACCGGCCACCTGGTGCTGAAGTGGAACGGCGAGACCGCCGCCGACATCCCGCTCGCCCCGCTCGCCGACGACGCGCCCTGCTACGACCGGCCGTGGGTGGCGACTGAGAAGCCCGAGCCGCTGGCGGACGTGCCCGAAAGCGCCGACGTCGCCGCCGACCTGATGAGGCTGATGGCCTCGCCCGACCTCGCCAGCCGCCGCTGGGTCTGGGAGCAATATGACCATATGGTCGGCGCCAACACCGTCCAGCGGCCGGGCGGCGACGCCGCCGTCGTGCGCGTCCACGGCACCGAGAAGGCGCTCGCCATCACCACCGACGTCACTCCGCGCTATTGCTTCGCCGACCCCGTCGAGGGCGGCAAGCAGGCGATCGCCGAGGCCTGGCGCAACCTGTGCGCCGTCGGAGCCACCCCGCTCGCCACCACCGACTGCATGAATTTCGGCAATCCGCAGCGTCCCGAGATCATGGGCCAGTTCGTCGGCTGCATCGAGGGGATGGCCGAAGCGTGCGTAGCGCTCGATTTCCCGATCGTGAGCGGCAACGTCTCCCTCTACAACGAGACCAAGGCGGAGGACGGCAGCGGAAGCGCCATCCTCCCCACTCCGGCGATCGGCGGAGTCGGCCTGCTGAAGGACTGGCGCAAGTCCGTCGATATCGCCTTCAAGGGCATTGGCGACGTGATCGTTCTGATCGGCACCCGCCGCGGGCATCTCGGCCAGTCGCTGTGGCTTCGCGAGATCCACGGCCGCGAGGACGGGCCGCCGCCCCCCGTCGACCTCGCCGCCGAACGCTCCGCCGGCGAGTTCGTCCGGGCCGCGATCGCCGGAGGCGCGATCACCGCCTGCCACGACGTCGCCGACGGGGGCCTCGCCGTCGCGCTCGCCGAAATGGCCCTGGCCGGCAATATCGGGGCGATGATCAACAAGCTCAGGCCCGAAAGCAATGCCGCCCTCTTCGCCGAGGACCAGGGCCTCTACGTCGCCACCATCTGCGACAATTGCCTCCTCACCTTCCTCGCCCGGGCCCATGCCGCCGGGGTCGAGGTCGAGGCGATCGGCCGGACGTGCGGCAGCCGCCTCATCTTCGAGCTGCCGGAAGGCGACCACGCCGTCGCCCTCGCGGACCTGCGCAAGGCGCACGAAGGCTTCTTCCCGAAGCTGATGGGGAACGAGCCGGCAATCGTCTAGCCGCAGGCCCGCGGAACGGTCGCAGCGAACCTGAGCGGCCCCGCAGAGGCAAAGTTCACGAAGTTCATTGAGTCGGGCACCTTTTTCGTGAACTTCCCCGCGCCCCCAGCCCGTACCCGAATCCCGTCTCGTTCACGCTGTCAAAGAGCCTCCCAGATCATAGCATGAACAAGCTCTGTTCGCCACCCCGCCCGCGGCCAAAAGCGCCCGCGGCGCGTAAGGCCTGGAGCCCGGCGCCACAGCAATGCAGCCATGCGTTCGATCTGCGCGTATCGCAATGAGCTATTGCGAACGCTTCGCATTATCGCTATTTCCGATGTCTATGATCGTTTGCGTCTGTAACGCGATTCGCGAATCGGAAGTCCGCCAGGCGGCGCTGGAAGGCGCTTCCTGTCCGAGCAGCGCTTATGGCCGTTTCGGCCGCAAGCCGCGCTGCGGCCAATGCTTTTCCTTCGCC
>JASLBD010000067.1 GCA_030146745.1 Allosphingosinicella sp.
ACGACGTGGATCTGCGGCCCGGACGTGCTGGCGATCAGGTCCGCCATTCCCGACACCAGCTTGCTGACATCCACGGCGCTCGGCTGCAGCGGCTGCCGTCTGGCGAAGGCGAGCAGGCGCTGGACGAGCGTCTTGGCCCGATCGGCAGACTGCATCGCGCCGTCGATCAGCCTTTGCTCGCGCGGCCCTCCCAGCCCCCTGCGCTGGAGCATGTCGAGGCTGCCGACGATGGGCGTGAGCAGGTTGTTGAAATCGTGGGCGACGCCGCCGGTGAGCTGTCCCATCGCCTCCATCTTCTGGCTCTGGCGCAGCGCCTCCTGCGCCCGCTCCAGCTCGGCGGCGGCTTCCTTTTCGGCCGTGATGTCGCGGCCGACGGCGTAGAAGACCTCGCCTTGCGGAACCAGGGTCCAGGAAATCCAGCGCCACGATCCGTCGGCATGGCGAAGCCGGTCCTCGAACCCGCGGACCGTCTCGCCGCGCGCCAGCCGCTCCGTGGCGGCCGCGACCTTCGAATGATCGTCCGGATGCACCTGCTTGGAGAAATCGAGCGCCAGCAAGGTCGCTTCGTCCATCCCCAAAGTCGTCTTCCAGGCCGGGTTGATGGCCTTCAGAAAGCCGTCGAAGCCCATGATGGCGAACAGGTCGTGGCTCATCTCCCAGATGCGGTTGCGCTCGTCGGTTCGGGCGGCGAGCTCCGCCTCCCGCTCTTTCTCCTCCGTGATGTCGCGGCCGGTGCAATAGACCATGCCGTCTTCGGGCACGCCGACCCAGGAAATCCAGCGGTAGGAGCCGTCCTTGCAGCGGTAGCGGTTGGGGAAGCGGATCGACGGCTGCCCCCTTTGCGTCAGCTCGAACCCTTCCCGGGTGCGCTCGACATCGTCTGGGTGCAGCATCTCGAAGATCGACATTCCGGCGACCTCCTCGTCCGACCAGCCGAGCACCGACTGCCAGGCCGGGTTGGACGTCTCGAAATAGCCTTCGGAATTGAGGGCGCCCATCAGGTCGGGGCTGAGCTGCCACGTCATGCCGCGCGCCTGGGTCCGTTCGATCACCTTGCGTTCCAGGTCGGTGTTGAGCGCCCTGAGGCGCGCCTCGCTGGCGCGAAGCGCGTCCTCCATCTCCCGCCGTTCATCGATGTCGATGACGGAGCCGACATAGCCGAGATATTCCCCGTCCTCGGCAAAGCGGGCGGCGGCGGTGTCGATCGTCCAGCGGTAGATTCCGTCGGCGCGGCGCAGCCGGAAATCGACCCGGTAGTCGCGCCGTTCGGCATTGGCGGTCAGGAAGGACTGCTCCGCGAGGGGACGATCCTCCGGGTGGACGGCGTCGAGCCAGCCCAGGCCCTCGCCCTCCCCCGGAATCTGGCCGGTGAACTCGTACCAGCGCCGGTTCAGGTAGGTGCAATGGCCGTCGGGATCGGTGACCCACATCATCACCGGCGCGCTGTCCGCCATGTCGCGGAAGCGCGCCTCGCTCTCGGCCAGGGCCTGCTGCGCGCGCCGGGCGTCCGAGATGTCGCGGACGATGAGGACCCCGCCCTCGACGGCGCCGTCGCGCAGGACCGGAGCGTTGGAGCAGGCGACGGGCACGGGCCTTCCGTCCCTGTGGAAGAAGGTGTCCTCGTGCGAATAGAGGCTCCGGCCGCTGAAGAAGACCCGGCCGAGCGGGCAATCCTCCATGGGATAGGGCCGTCCGTCAGGATGACGGTCGTGGACGACTTCGTGAAGCTTCCTTCCGTCGAGTTCCGCCTTGCTCCACCCGAACATCCGCTCCGCGGCCGGGTTGGCGTAGACCGTCCGGCCCTCCTCGTTGAGAAGGAAGACCGCGTCGGCCGCATGCTCCATCACCAGCTGCGAGAAGGCCAGCCGTTCCCGCAGCCCGCCGAGGGAGTCCGCACCGGGACCGGCCGGCGCGCCGCTCAAATCCTGCCGCATCCCGCTGCTCCCGCCAACCTGCTGGAATCGCACTAGACGCAGCGCCGCGCCGCGCACAACCCGACTTCGCTCCGTTACGGTTCGATCCCTATTCCTCGGTCCGGATCAGCACCGTTTCCCCGATCAGTGCGAACAGGACGAACGGCGCCCAGGCGGCGAGAAGCGGCGGGTAGGCGCCGAGATTGCCCATGGCGAGCGCGAAATTGTCGGCGACGAAATAGGCGAAGCCGAGGAACATGCCGATCACGGCGCGAAGGAAGAGCTGCCCCGAACGGGCGAGGCCGAAGGCGGCGACTCCGGCGAGAAGCGGCATCAGCACCGCCGACAGGGGCCCCGACAGTTTGTGCCAGAGCCCGGATTCGAGCTCCGCCGTCGGCCGGCCCGCCATCTTCAGCTGCCGCACCGAATCGCGAAGGGTGACGAAATCCTGCTCGTCGGCGGAAATGCTGGCGAGGGTGAACTGGGTCGGATCGAGCCCTTCGCCGAATTGCGTGGCGGCGCTGCGCTGCGTGATGCCCCCGGCGACGTCGAACGTCTCGACCTGCTCGAGCCTCCAGCCATTGCCGGCCCG
>JASLBD010000155.1 GCA_030146745.1 Allosphingosinicella sp.
ATCGGCCGCAACCTCACTCCGTCGCCCTTCCTGATCAGCGCCGTCGCGGTGGTCGAGGCGCTCAAGGGCACGCCGCACGCGCAACGCTGGTTTCCCGGAATCCTCTCCGGCGACACGGTGGCGGCGCTCGCCGTCGACGAGGGCCCCAAGCACCGCCCCGAGGCGATCGCGATGCGGGCCGAGCGGGCCGGCAACGGCTTTCGCCTGTCGGGACGCAAGCAGTTCGTCGTCCAGGGCGCCTCGGCGGACGTCATCGCCGTCGCCGCGCGGACCGAGGAGGGTATCACCCTGTTCGCGGTCGAGAAGGAGTCGAAGGGGCTGGAAGTGGAGGGCGTCCGGCTGGCCGATTCCAGCATCGGCGCCCGGCTCGATTTCCGGGATGTGGAGGTCAATGCCGACGCCGTGATCGGCGAGGTCGGCGGCGGCGAGGCGGTGCTCGGCCGGGTGCTCGACGCCGGCCGGGCCGGCGCCGCCTCGGAGATGGTCGGGCTCGGCTCGGCGGCGATGGCGATGACGGTCGATTACCTCAAGCAGCGCAGGCAGTTCGGCCGGCTCATCGGCGAGTTCCAGGTGCTCCAGCACCGCGCCGCGCACCTCTATTCGGAGCTTGAGATCGCCCGCTCGGCGGCGCTCAAGGCTCAGCAATTGCTCGACGAGGGCAGCCCGGAGGCGGAGGCCATGGTTTCGGTCGCCAAGGCCAAGGCGGGCCTCGCCTCGACGCTCGCGGTGCAGGAAGGCGTCCAGATGCACGGCGGCATCGGAATGACCGACGAATATGACATCGGCCTCTACATGAAGCGCGACCGGGCCCTGAACGAACTGTTCGGCGATTCCAATTACCACGCCGACAAGCTGGCGCGGATGAAGGGATATTGAGGCGAAGCCGGGGGAAATCCGTCACCCCGGACTTGATCCGGGGTTCATGAACACGGATTGCGGACGTTCTCGTACCGCCGTGTTCATGGCTGCCGGATCAAGTCCGGCATGACGATTATCGGAGACCTGAATGCCCCTCGATCCCGAATCCTTCGGCCTCCTCCTCTCCACCGTCCGCCGCTTCGTGCGCGAGCGCCTGCGCCCGCTCGAGGAGCGGGTCGACCGCGAGGACGAGGTCCCCGCCGGGATCGTCGCCGAGATGCGCGAGATGGGGCTGTTCGGGCTTTCGATCCCCGAGGAATATGGCGGCCTCGGCCTCACCATGTCCGAGGAGGTGCGGGTCGCGCTGGAGCTCGGCGGCACCACTCCCGCCTTCCGCTCCGTCTTCGGCACCAACGTCGGGATCGGAAGCCAGGGCCTCGTCATGGCGGGTAGCGAGGCCCAGAAGGCGCGGTGGCTGCCGGGGATCGCCACCGGCGAGATCGTCACCAGCTTCGCACTCACCGAGCCCGGCGCCGGCTCGGACAGCGCCTCGGTGCAGACGAAGGCGGTCCGGGACGGCGACGTCTACCGCCTCACCGGCACCAAGCGCTTCATCACCAATGCCGACAAGGCCTCGCTCTTCACCGTCATGGCCCGAACCGGCGAGCCGGGCGCGAAGGGAGTCTCCGCCTTCCTCGTTCCCGCGGACCTGCCCGGCGTCAGCGTCGGCAAGCCGGAGAAGAAGATGGGCCAGCAGGGCGCCCATGTCTGCGACGTCAATTTCGACGGCGCGCCGGTCCCCGCCGCCAACCGGCTCGGCGAGGAGGGGGACGGGTTCCGGATCGCGATGCGGGTGCTCGACCGCGGCCGGCTCCACATCGCCGCCGTCTGCGTCGGGATCGCCGAGCGGCTGATCGCCGACTCGGTGGCCTACGCGGCGGAGAGGAAGCAGTTCGGCAAAGCCATTTCCGAATTCCAGCTCATCCAGGCGATGATCGCCGATTCCAAGACCGAGACGATGGCGGCGAAGGCGCTGGTCCTTCAAGCCGCGGCGCTCAAGGATTCCGGCGAGCCGATCACGCTGGAAGCCGCGGCCGCCAAATATTTCGCCAGCGAGACCGTCGGCCGGGTCGCCGACCGGGCGGTGCAGATATTCGGCGGCGCCGGTTACATCGCCGATTACGGAATCGAGCGGCTCTACCGCGACGTGCGGCTGTTCCGGATCTACGAGGGGACGAGCCAGGTCCAGCAGCTGGTCATTGCCCGGGAGGTGATGAAAAGGGGAGGGTAGACCCCCTCTCCCCCGAGGGGAGAGGGCAGGGTGAGGGGGTTCGGCTTCCGAGGAAATTCCTTGAGCTCAGAGCCCCCTCACCCCAACCCTCTCCCCCTAGGGGAGAGGGAGTTGATGTCGATCCCCTCCCCGCGTCTCACCATCAGATTCATCCGAGCCGCCGCGATCGGCCTGGCGCGGTCCTGCTGCCAGGCATGGGCCTCCACGTTCGCCACCCGGCTTCCGAGCCGGGTCACCACCGCCGAGGCGAAGGTGTCGTGATCGGTGCCGCCGCGCATGAAGTCGACGCTGACGTTGATCGGCCTGGCCGTGGCTCCGCCGCCCAGCGCTTCGTAGAGCGTGCCCAGGGCCGCGAACTCGAGCAGCCCGGCGATGGCGCCGCCGTGGAGGAAGCCGGGACGCCCGACCACCTCCTCGCGGAACCCCATCACCCAGAGCAGGGCGCCGTCCTCCGAACGCTCGGTGCGCAGTCCGAGGAGCTCGGCATAAGGGGGGAGAGGGTGCATGTCCCCGCCTAATCCCCCCGTCATTCCAGCGAAAGCTGGAATCCGCGCCCAGTCCGCATGGATGCCGGCCTTCGCTGGAATGACGATTAACCCTCGCGCGATTCCAACCGCTTAGTGATTGGTGCCTGGCACCAATTTACGAACTTCCCTTTCCCCAAGGGGGAGAGGGAGAAGGTCGTCCGGCTCGTCCACGTCCCGAAGCATTTCCCCCACGTGCAGCGACCAGCCCAGCGCCTCGATCCTCGCCATCGTCTGTTCCGCGACCGCCGCCGTGCTCCAGTCTATTCCCTCGAAGATCGACGGGTCGAACCGCCGCAGCCCGAGCAGCACATAGCCGCCGTCCGTCGCCGGGTGGATCAGCGCGTCGTGCTCCTCCAGCGCATCCGCCGCCGCGCGCAGCAGGCTCCGGTCGAGCTCGGGGCAATCCGCTCCGATCAGCAGAACCGGCTCCTCGCGAAGCCACCGCTCCGCCGCCCGTGCGAGCCGCTCCCCCAGACCGCCTTCGCCCTGGGCGGTCAGTGCCAGCCCCGGTTCCACCTCATGCCATTCGCTGGCGTCGGGCTCGCCGCACAGCTCCACCGGAAGCCCGGTCGCCAGCGCCTCCTCCACGGTGCGCTCGAGCATCTCCAGAGCCAGCGCCGCCGCGCCGTCCGCGCCGAGCGCTGGGATCAGCCGGGTCTTCACCCGCCCCGCCACCGGCGCCTTGGCGAAGACGAGGATCCCGGTCACCCGAGCCGCCAGGCGTGATAGCGCTGCAGGCAGGCGAGCAGCCGCACGGGCTTGTGCATTTTCTTCCATTCGCCGGCGGCATATTTGTTTGCTTCGGCCAGAGTCGGATAGGCGTGGATGGCGGCGAGCACTTTGTTGAGGCCGAGTCCGTGCTTCATCGCCAGGACCAGCTCGGGGAGAAGCTCGCCGGCATCGGCCGCGACGATGGTGGCGCCGAGCAGCCGGTCCTTGCCGGGGACGACGAGCAATTTGACGAAGCCCCGGTTCGCGCCTTCGGCCACGGCGCGGTCGAGGTGGGTCAAATCGTAGCGCACCACTTCATATTCGATGCCCGCTTCCTGCGCCGAAAGCGCGTTGTGGCCGACATGGGCGACCTCGGGATCGGTGAAGGTGACCCAGGGCAGCACCCGGTAATCGGCGCGGAAGCGCTTCAGATGGCCGAACAGGCCGTTCACCGCCGCGAACCAGGCCTGATGGGCGGCGAAGTGGGTGAACTGGTACGGGCCGGCGACGTCGCCGACCGCGTAGATGTTGGGGAAGCGCGTCTCAAGCCATTCGTTGACCGCGATCGTCCGGCCGGTCTCGATGCCCAGCGCTTCCAGCCCATAGCCGGTCAGCCGCGCCTTGCGCCCGACTGCGACGATGATCTCGTCGAAGGGGACGGCGTCTTCCCCGTCCGACCGGACGATCAGCGTCTTGCCCTCGACCCGAAGTGCCTCATGCCCGGTGCGGATATCCACCCCCTCCTCGCGAAGCACCGCCTCGACCAGCGCCGAGGCGTCCTCGTCCTCCTTCGGCAGCAGCCGTGGCCCGTGCTCCACCTGGGTCACCTTGGCGCCGAGACGGGCGAAGGCCTGCGCCATCTCGGTGCCGATCGGCCCGCCGCCGACGATCGCGATCCGCTCCGGGACCGACTCGCGGCCGCGCAATTTCTCCCACATCGAGTCGCTGGTCAGGAAGCCGTTCTCCGCCAAGCCGGGAATGTCGGGCACGGCCGGCTCGCCGCCGGCGGCGATGACGAGGGCGCGCGCCGTCAGCCGCTCGCCGCCGTCGATCTCGACCGTCCAGGGATCGACGAGGCGGGCATGGCCCTTGCGCACGTCGACCCCGAGCCGGGTGTAGCGCTCGACGCTGTCGGCGGGCGCGATCTCGGCGATGATCCGGTGCACTCGCTCCATCACCTCGGCGAAGCGCACCTCCGGCTCCGCGGGAGCGATTCCGTAGGAGTCTGCGGTCCGGATCTCATGGGCCGCCCGGGCGCTTCGGATCAGGGCTTTCGAGGGCACGCAGCCGGTGTTGAGGCAGTCGCCGCCCATCTCGCCTTTCTCGATCAGCGTCACCCTCGCCCTGACCGTGGCTCCGATCAAAGCGGTGACGAGGCCGCCGGCGCCGGCGCCGATGACGATCAGGTTGCGGTCGAAGCGCCGCGGCCGCCGCCGGCCCCGGTAGACCCGGCGGCGCTTCCACCAGCCGACCAGCGCCCTGGCGAGGAGCGGGAACAGGCCGAGCAGGACGAACGAGCCGATCAAAGCGGGCGAGAAGATGTCGCTCGTGCTCTCGACGGCGGCGAGCCGGGTGCCGGCATTCACGTAGACGATCGTTCCGAGCAGCATGCCCGCCTGGCTGACCAAAGCGAAAGTGAGAAGCCGCATCGCCGTCACGCCCATGGCGAGGTTGACGAGGAAGAAGGGGAAAGCGGGGATGAGGCGCAGGGTGAGCAGATAGAAGGCGCCGTCCCGCTCGATGCCGTGGTCGATCGCATCGATCCGCCTTCCGAACCTCGCCTTGACCCAGTCGCGAAGCAGATAGCGCGACGAGAGGAAGGCGAGGCTCGCCCCGAGGGTCGAGGCGAAGGAGGCGATGAGAATGCCCTGCCACAGGCCGAAGACCGCACCCGCGGCGAGGGTCAGGATCGCCGCTCCGGGCAGCGAGAGGGCGGTGACGGCGACGTAGAGGAGGAAGAAGGCGGCGACGGCGGCGAGGGGGTTGGATTCGACATAGGCCGCGATGCCGGCCTGCCGCGCCTTGAGGTTGGCGAGGGTGAGATGGTCGCCGAGATCGAAAATGAAGAAGCCCGCGATCGCCAGAGCGATAAGGAGCAGGAGGAGGATCCGGCCGTATCTTTTCCTCTCCCGCTTTTCGCGGGAGAGGAGGGGCCCGCCGCGAAGCGGTGGGAGGTGAGGGTCTTTCGGACTCATTGCTACAGACCCTCACCCTCCCGCTTCGCGGGCCCCTCCCTCTCCCGCGAAAAACGGGAGAGGGGCTTTTCCGGCCTAACACCGCCGGTGCAATTCGCCTATCCTCCCGCGCCTCATGCAAGCCACGCTCGCCCCCGCGCAAGCCTCCCCCTTCGCCGATCCCTCGGCGCGGCCGCTCGACCCCGCCAAGTTCCGCGATCCCCTCGTCACCGCGAAGGGCGAGCCAAGGGCCCGGGTGGCGCTCGCCCGCCTCGACACGCTCTGGATCAACACCGGAACGCTCTGCAACCTCGCCTGCGCCAGCTGCTATATCGAGAGCTCGCCGACCAACGATTCCCTGGTCTATCCGACCCTCGCCGAGATACTCCCTTACCTGGACGAGGCGGCGGCGCTCGGGGTTCGCGAGATCGGCTTCACCGGCGGCGAGCCGTTCATGAACCGCGATTCGATCCCGATGATCGCCGCCGCACTGGAGCGCGGCTTCGAGGCGCTGGTCCTGACCAACGCGATGCGGCCGATGCGGCGCTTCGAGGCCGCGCTCGCTTCGCTTCCCCGCGAGCGGCTGACGATGAGGGTCAGCCTCGACCATCACAGCCGGTCGGTCCACGAGGCCGAGCGGGGCCCGGGCACCTGGGACAAGGCTCTGGACGGCCTGCGCTGGCTCGAGTCGAACGGCTTCGCCACCGCCATCGCCGGGCGGCAGCTTCCCGGCGAAAGCCTCGGGGACGCGCGCTCGGGCTATTCGGCCCTGTGCCGGAGCGAAGGCCTCGCCGCCGGCGGCGGTCTGGTCCTTTTCCCGGCCATGGACGCCGCCGCCGACGTGCCCGAGATCAGCACCGGCTGCTGGGACATCCTCCAGGTCTCGCCCTCGGCGATGATGTGCGCGTCGGGCCGGATGGTCGTGAAGGCGAGGGGCGCCGCCCGACCGCACGTCGTCGCCTGCACATTGCTTCCCTACGACCCGCAATTCGCGCTCGGCCCGACGCTCGCCGACGGGCCGCTCGAGGTCAGCCTCAACCACCCCCATTGCGCCCGCTTCTGCGTGCTCGGCGGGGCGACATGTTCTGCCTCCCCATC
>JASLBD010000241.1 GCA_030146745.1 Allosphingosinicella sp.
ATCAACCGCGTGTCCAAGACGGTGAAGGGCGGCAAGCGCTTCGGCTTCGCGGCGCTGGTCGTGGTCGGCGACGGCAAGGGCCGTTGCGGCTTCGGCCACGGCAAGGCCCGCGAGGTGCCCGAGGCGATCTCGAAGGCGACCGCGGCGGCCAAGAAGGCGATGGTCCGGGTGCCCCTGCGCGAGGGCCGCACGCTTCTCCATGACGGCCTCGGCCATTTCGGCGCGGGCCGGGTCTATGTCCGCTCGGCTCCGGCCGGCACCGGGATCATCGCCGGCGGCCCGATGCGCGCCGTGTTCGAGAGCCTTGGAGTCGCCGACGTGGTGACCAAGTCGATCGGCACGTCCAACCCCTACAACATGGTCCGGGCGACCTTCGAGGCGCTCAAGGAGCAGACCAGCCCCAAAGCGGTGGCTCAGCGCCGCGGCCGCAAGGTCGCCGACCTGATGGCGCGCCGCGAAGGCCTGACCGGCGCCGAGGCGTCGGCCGAAGCCGAGCTGGTGACGGAGTAATATCATGGCCACGATCAAGCTGACCCAGACCGGATCGCCGATCCGCCGCACGCCCGACCAGCGCAAGACGCTGATCGGCCTGGGGCTCAACAAGATGCATCGCACCGTGGAGCTGACCGACACCCCCGAGGTCCGCGGAATGATCCGCAAGGTGCAGCATATGGTGAAGGTGCAGGACGAGGCGTAAGCCCGTCCGTCATCCCGGCGTAGGCCGGGATCCATGAACACGGACACCCGCGGGTACCCCCGGACTCTTCGGTTCATGGATCCCGGCCTTCGCCGGGATGACGAATTATCAACAGGCGCGACCACAGCGAAAGCGAGTGCAGGACATGAAACTCAACGATCTCAGGGATAACAAGGGCGCCCGCAAGTCCCGCGTCCGGGTCGGCCGCGGCATCGGCTCCGGCCTCGGCAAGACCGCCGGGCGCGGCCAGAAGGGCGCCAAGTCGCGCTCGGGCGTGTCGGTGTTCGGCTTCGAGGGCGGGCAGATGCCGCTCCACATGCGGTTGCCGAAGCGCGGCTTCAACAACATCTTCGCCAAGGATTATGCCGAGGTGAATATCGGCATGATCCAAAAAGCGATCGACGCCGGGACGCTCTCCGCCGACGGCACGATCGACCAGGAGGCGCTTCGCGCCGCCGGTTTGTCGCGCGGCGGCAAGGACGGCATCCGCCTGCTCGGCAAGGGAAGCCTCACCGCCAAGCTCGCCTTCCGGGTCGCCGGAGTCTCCGCCGGAGCCCGCAAGGCGGTCGAGGAGGCCGGCGGTTCGATCGAGCTGATCGAGGTCGTTCCCGCCGCCGAGAAGGCCGCCGCGAAGAAGAACAGCGTCAAGAAGCGGACCAACGCCTGAGCCGTTTTCGCGGTTGAAGGCTGACAAGCCGCAACCGGTCACTATATGAGAGGGCCCCGTCAAAATGGCATTTTGACGGGAACCCGCGGCGGGGGTCATCAGTCTCCGCCGCCTCGCGTCTTTTTTCCGGGATCGAACGAACATGGCATCCGCAGCCGAACAGATGGCTTCCAACCTCAGCCTGGCGAATTTCGCCAAGGCCACGGATCTCAAGAAGCGGCTCTGGTTCACCCTCGGCGCGCTCATCATCTTCCGCCTGCTGAGCTTCGTTCCGCTGCCGGGCATCGACCCGCGCGCTCTGGCCACCCTCTTCGATACGACCCGCGGCGGCGTGCTCGATTTCTTCAACATGTTCTCGGGCGGCAGCCTCGAGCGGATGAGCCTGATCGCGCTCGGCGTCATGCCCTACATCACGGCCTCGATCGTCGTTCAGCTCGCCACCTCGATGTCGCCGACCCTCGCCGCCTTGAAGAAGGAAGGCGAAACCGGCCGCAAGAAGATCAACCAATATACGCGCTACGGAACCGTCTTCCTGTGCGCGATCCAGGGCTATTTCATCGCCGTCGGCCTCGAGGGCTGGGGCCAGGGGAACAGCGGCTCGGCCGTGCTCGATCCGGGCATGATGTTCCGGATCACCACCGTCGTCAGCCTGGTCGGCGGCACCATGTTCCTGATGTGGCTCGGCGAGCAGATCACGGCCCGCGGCATCGGCAACGGAGTGTCGCTGATCATCATGGCCGGGATCGTCGCGCAGCTGCCGACGACCCTCGTCCAGGTGTTCGAGAGCGGCCGCACCGGAACGCTGTCGCCGCTCCTCATCGTCGGCGTGATCGCGGCGGCCGCGATCCTCATCCTGTTCATCTGCTTCATGGAGCGGGCGCAGCGCCGGGTCCTGATCCAATATCCCAAGCGCCAGACCGCCCGCGGCCAGATGCAGGCGGAGAAGTCGCATTTGCCGCTGAAGATCAACACGTCGGGCGTGATCCCGCCGATCTTCGCCTCGTCGCTGCTCCTCATGCCGCTCACCATCGCCCAGTTCGCCGGCAACCGCGACACGGGCGAGAGCATGTGGGGCGACGTCCTCATTTCCGTCACCACCGCCCTTCAGCACGGCGCGCCGCTCTACATGGCGCTCTACGCCGCCGGCATCATCTTCTTCTGCTTCTTCTACACGGCGGTGGTGTTCAACCCGGAGGAGACGGCCGAGAATCTGAAGCGCTACGGCGGCTTCATCCCCGGCATCCGGCCCGGCAAGCGCACCGAGGAATATCTCGACTATGTGCTCACCCGGATCACGGTCATCGGCGCCGCCTACCTGACGCTCATCTGCCTCGTGCCCGAATTCTTCATCGCCCGCGCCGGCATCCCCTTCTATCTCGGCGGCACCAGCCTGCTCATCGTCGTCAACGTGACGATGGACACGGTGACCCAGATCCAGAGCCACCTCATCGCCCACCAGTACGGCGACCTCATCAAGAAGGCGAAGCTGAAGGGCGGGCGCGGGCGATGATGTCGGCGTTCGCGGCAAGCGCTCACTCGTGAACATCATCCTTCTCGGGCCCCCGGGCGCGGGGAAGGGCACCCAGGCCGGCCGCCTGATCGCCGAGCGGGGGCTGGTCCAGCTCTCGACCGGAGACATGCTTCGCGAGGCGATCAAGACCGGAAGCACGATCGGACTTCGAGCCAGGGCGATCATGGAAGCGGGCGAGCTCGTCCCCGACGAGGTGGTGAACGCGCTGATCGCCCACCGGCTCGACCAGCCGGAACGCTATTCCGGCTCCGGCTTCATCTTCGACGGCTATCCGCGCACCGAGGCCCAGGCCATCTCGCTCGACGCCCTGCTCGCCGAGCGCGGAATGAAGCTCGATCACGTCATCGAGCTCCTGGTCGACGGCGACGCGCTCGTCGACCGGATCACCGGCCGCTTCTCCTGCGCCAAATGCGGCGAAGGCTATCACGACCGCTACAAGCTGCCCAGGGTCGACACCCTCTGCGACGTCTGCGGCTCCGACCAGTTCAAGCGCCGCCCCGACGACAATGAGGAGACGGTGCGCACCCGCCTCGCCGAATATCGCGCCAAGACCGCGCCGATCCTGCCTTATTACGACGCCCGCGGCCTCGTCCGCCGGGTCGACGGAATGGCCGACATCAGGCATGTCGAGCAGGCGATCGAGGGGATATTGGACGGCGCCTAGAGCGCCGGGCATTAAGTTTGAATCGTCATCCCGGCATGACGAGACGATGCAGATTTAGCGCCCGCCGCTCTAAACCGGGCCCTTTCACCTCCGTCATTCCGGCGAAGGCCGGAATCCATGAACACCGCCGTTCGAGTCTTCACATTTCCGTGTTCGTGGATCCCGGCCTCCGCCGGGATGACGGACCGGCGACCCGGCAGATCATTTCCCCAGCACCCCCATCGCCCCCGTCACCATCGCCTCGATTCCCGTCGCGATCACCGTCTCCGCCTCCGGCGCCCAGAACGGGCTGTGAAGGGAGGGCAGCTTCGACGTGTCGCCGCCGGCCGCGTCCCATTTCGCCTGGGGCACGCCTCCGACCCAGAAGATCAGGCTCTCGATATTCTTGTCGGCGAGGTGGTAGCGGCCGAAATCCTCACCCACCATCGGCGGCGGCACCGCCCTCACCCGATCCGCCCCGAAGCGCTGGCGGAAGAGCGTGGCGGTGTCGGCGCTCAGCTT
>JASLBD010000252.1 GCA_030146745.1 Allosphingosinicella sp.
AGGACGGCTTCGGTGGCATAGCCCTGCCCCTGCGCGTTACGCGCCATGATCCAGCCCATTTCGGGAATGTTCTCGATGCTCGGGGACATGTCGCGCTTGAAGTCGGCGAAGCCGATCTGGCCGAGGTAGGCGCCGTCCTCGCGCCGCTCGGCGACCCAATAGCCGTAGCCGAGGAGCGCCCAAAGCCCCGGCGATCCGAGGATCTTGCGCCAGGTCTCCTCGCGCGACTGGGGAACGCCGCCGAGAAAGCGGACGACGTCCGGGTCGGTCATGGAGGCCCATTGGGAGTCGAGATCGCCCGCCCGATAAGGGCGAAGGCGAAGGCGCGGGGTTTCGAGGGTCGGGGCGGTATGATTCTTCATTTCGGTGGCCCGCCGCTGAAGCCCCTCTTCCGCTTTCCGCGGGAGAGGGAGGGGCCCGCGAAGCGGGAGGGTGAGGGTCTGTATCGCAGAGTCAGCAAGACCCTCACCTCCCACCGCTTCGCGGTGGGCCCCTCCTCTCCCGTAAGAACGGGAGAGGGAAATTAGGCCGGATTACTTCTTGCCGAGCGTGAGCCCGCCGAAACGCTTGTTGAAGCGGGCGACCTGGCCGCCGCTGTCGACCATCTTGCCGTGGCCGCCGGTCCAGGCCGGGTGGACCTTGGGATCGATGTCGAGGGTCATGACGTCCCCTTCCTTGCCCCAGGTGGAGCGGGTGTCGAAGGTGGTGCCGTCGGTCATCTGCACCTTGATCATGTGGTAATCGGGATGGGCGCCGTTCTTCATGTCGTCGATTTCCTTGAGATGTGGCTGGTTCCGACCAGCCTCGCGAAAGGTCTTGCGGCCCTGTAGCCAACGGACCGGAATTTGACAAGGCGCGCCGCCGCCGCCTACCGCCTGCGCCCAGCGAAGGTGCCCTTCACGCCGTACACGCGGCGGGGGAAGGGTGAAAAGGGAAGCCGGCGGAAATCCGGCGCTGTGCCCGCAACTGTGAACGGCTCCGGCCGTCAGTCAGGAACCTGCCTTCGCCGTCGTCCGCACCCGGCCGGGAACAGCCGCACGTGCGTGGCGCCGGGGGCGGTTCGTCCGCCCGCGGTTCCTCCGAGACGACATGTGTCGTTGCAATGGAGGAACCGAATGACTTTCATCCTTTACCTCGCCGCCGCAGCTTCTCCGCCGGCGGACCCGCCGTCCGAGGAAAGCATCGTCGTCACCGCGTCGCTCGAGCCGGTTCGGGCGGTCGAGAGCCCCGCATCGGTCACGTTGATCGACGCGCGGCGGATCGAGGCGCTCGGAGCGCCCCTCGTCTCGGACCTGGCGCGCCTCGCGCCCGGTGTCTCCGTGGCGGTGTCCGGCGCCCAGGGGTCGCTTACCCAGATCCGGATTCGCGGAGCGGAAGCGAACCACAGCCTCCTGTTCGTCGACGGAATCGCCTTCAACGACCCCGCTTCCGGCAACGAAGCGCGGTTCGAGACCCTCGCCGCCGACGGCCTCGGCCGGGTGGAGATCGTCCGCGGGCCGCAATCGGCCTTGTGGGGATCGGAAGCGCTGGGCGGGGTGATCGCCGTGGAAGGCGCGGACCCTCTCTCGGGAACGAGGCTGAGCGCGAGCGGCGAATATGGCAGCCGCGATTTTCACCGCGGCCATATCGGCCTGGTGGCAGGCGGCGGCGAGGCTGGCTTCGCGGCGAGCCTGACCCGGCTGCGCAGCGACGGCATCGACATTTTCGGCGGCGGCGCCGGCGACCGCGACGGCTTCGGCAATCTCGCGGCAAGGCTGAAGGCCGCCGTTCGCCCCGCCCGCGACGCGGAAGCCGGGATCGTCGGCCATTACATCCGGGCGACGAGCGAGTTCGACGGGACCCCCGCGCCCCTTTTCAGGCGCGCCGATACGCTCGATTTCTCGCGCTCCCAGCTCGGAGCGGTTCGCGCCTGGACCCGTCTCGGGCTCGCCGCCGACGCGCCCTGGAGCTTCGGGCTGGACGGCCAGTATCTCCGCAGCTCGAACCGCAATCGCAACGGCGCGGCGCCGCTCAACCGCACGCTCGCGGACCGGCTGCGGATCGGCGGCAAGCTGGTACGGCGTTTCTCGGCGGGCGGCGCCCGCCACACCCTCATCGCCGCCGCGGAACGGGAGGAGGAGAGTTTCGCGGCCCTCGACCAGGCCGTCTTCTTCGCGCCCGACCAGCGCCGGTCGAGAGGGAGGACCGCTTATGTCGGCGAGTGGCGGGCCCAGTGGGGATCGACCCTTTCCACCGACCTCGCCGTCCGCCGCGACGATTTCAACCGCTTCGAGGATTCGACGAACGTGCGCGCCGCCGTCGTCGCCCGGCCGTTCGACCGCCTCCGTCTCCATGCCGCCTACGGGGAGGGCATCGCCCAGCCGACCTTCTTCGATCTCTACGGCTTCGATCCGGCCAGCTTCATCGGCAATCCGGACCTCACGCCCGAGCGGTCGCGCGGCCTGGAAGCGGGCATAGCCTGGGAAGGCAGCCGCCTCGGCCTGAGCGCGACCGCGTTCAGCAACCGGCTGAGCGGCGAGATCGTCGAGGATTTCAGCATTTTCCCCTTCACGGTACGCAACGCCGCCGGCAGGAGCCGCCGGCGCGGCATCGAGGCGTCGGCGGAGGTGCGGCCGGCGGCGGGGCTCCGGATCAGCGCCAATTACACCTGGCTCGACGCGCGCGAGCGGCGAGTCGGCGCGGCCCGGCCTTCGTCGGAGCCTCGGCGGCCGAGGCACAGCGCCAATTTCGCCGCCGACTGGACCGCCGGGCGGCTGGTGATGGGCGGTTCGCTCGCTTATGTGGGGAAGCGCGGCGACAGCGATTTCGACACTTTTCCGGCCGTCCCCGTCACCCTCGGCGACTATGGGCTGGCGAACGTTCGAGTGGCCTACCGGCTGTCGGACGCGCTCGAGCTGTTCGGGCGGGTCGAGAATGCGGCGGACTCGGACTACCGGGAGGTCTTCGGCTACAATTCGCAGGGAAGGAGCGTCCATGCGGGCCTTCGCCTTCGTCTCGGCAATTAGCCTCTTGGCCGGAGCGGCGGAGGCGGCACCGGGGCGGGTCGCCTCGCTGAACCTGTGCACCGACGAGCTGCTCCTCATGCTCGGCGACCCCGGGCAGATCGTCTCGGTCACCCATCTCGCCCAACAGCCCGCCGAGACGTCGCTGTGGCGCTCGGCCCGTCGCTACCGGCGCAACGACGGCAGCCTCGTTTCGGTCGCCGGCCTCAGGCCGGATCTGGTGCTGACCATGGGCGGCGGCGCCCGCGACCGCGGCCGGATCGCCCGGCGGCTCGGCATAAGGGTGCTCGATCTGCCCTATCCGCGATCGCTGGCGGACATCGAGGCATCGGTCCGTTCGGTCTCGGCCGCTCTCGGCCGGCCGGCCCGGGGCGCGGCAATGCTGGCCCGGATGGAGCGCCTCAAGCGCGGCCGTCCGGAGCGGGCGGCCGACACGATCTGGCTCGGCGGCGGCGGCCGGACGTTCGCGGCGGAAAGCCTTGCGGCGCAGTGGATGGCGCTGGCCGGCTTTCGCCAGCGCGCCATGGCGGGAGACCGGGTGTCGCTCGAACAACTGCTGCTCCGTCCTCCCGCGGTGATCCTGCGCAGCGACTATCGCCAGGGCCAATATTCGGGCGAGCAGCGCTGGCTCTCCCACCCGCTGGCGCGGCGGGTCCGCGGCGCCCGGACCCTCGCCACCGACGGCCGGGCGTGGACCTGCATGGGGCCCCTCCTCGCCGCCGAGATCGAGCGGTTGAAGGCGGCCCGTCATTCCGGCGAAAGCCGGAATCCATGAACGCGGCGTCGCCAGATTTCGCCGGTCCGCGTTCATGGGTCCCGAGTCGGGGCCGGGATGACGGAGTGGCGCGGTGAGCCGGGGTGCATCTCTCCTTCTGCTCCTCGCCCTGGCCGCAGCCTTCGCGGCGTCGCTGGCCGTCCCCTGGTCGCCGGTCGCCGCACTGCTCGGGGAAGACCGGCCGCTGGCTTTGGCCCTGCTCTGGGAATTGCGGTTGCCGCGGGCACTGCTCGCTTTGGTTTACGGAGCGATGCTCGGAGCGTCGGGCGCCGCGATCCAGGGCCTATTCGCCAATCCCCTCGCCTCGCCCGACCTGACCGGAACGACCAGCGGCGCCGCGCTCGGAGCGGTGGTCACCGCCTATCTGTTCGGCTTTTCGGCACCGCTCGCGCTCGCCTTTGGAGCGGTAGGCGGAGCGCTCGCGGCCCTGCTGCTGCTCCTGGCCCTGGCCGGGCCGCGCGCCGAGACGGCGACCCTGCTCCTGGCCGGCCTCGCGATCAGCGCTCTGGCCGGGGCCTTGACCACGCTCGCCCTCGCCCTCGCCCCCTCCCCCTTCGCCTTCTACGACGCTTACGAGTGGCTGATGGGCTCATTGGTCGACCGAAGCCTCGAGCAGTCCGCCTTCGCGGCCGTCCCCGCCGTCGCCGCCATCCTCCTGCTGCTTCGGCTCCGAAATCCGCTCGACAGCCTCACGCTCGGCGAGGAGGTCGCACAGGCGTTCGGTCACGACGTCCGGCGTTTGAGGGTCGAGATCGTCTGCCTCACGGCCTTCGGAGTGGGCGCCTGCGTCGCGATCTGCGGAGCGATCGGCTTCGTCGGGCTGGTCGCGCCCATCTTCGCCCGGCGTCTGACGGGCGGCCATCCCGGCCGGGCGATCGCTCCGGCCGCCCTGATCGGAGGCCTTCTGCTTCTGGCGGCGGACCTCGTGGTTCGAAGCGCCCCGCTCGGCCGGACCCTGCCGATCGGAGTCGTCACCGCCTTGCTCGGAGCGCCTTTCTTCCTCTGGCTGGTCGCCCATATGCGCTGGAGGCTGGCGCGATGACCGCTTTGCTGGCGGCCGAGAAGGTGGAGCTTGCGGGACGGCTCGAGCCCACCGGTTTCCGGATGGAATCGTCCGAGCTGGTCTGCCTCGTCGGCCCCAACGGAAGCGGCAAGACCAGCCTCCTCCATGCCCTCGCCCGGATCGGCGGGGCCTCCGGCGCGGTGAGGATCGACGGCCGGCGGCCCGAAGACCTGGCGCCGGCCGAGCGCCGCCGGCTCCTCTCCTACCTCCCGGCCTCCCGCGACATCGCCTGGCCGCTCGCCGCGCAGGACGTAGTGCGCCTCGGCTCGGACGCGTCGGAGACCGCCGAAGCGATGGCGGCGCTCGATCTCGTCCCCTTCGCCCGCCGGCGGATGGACCGGCTCTCGACCGGGGAGCGAAGCCGGGTCCTGATCGCCCGGGCGCTGGCGTCCAGGCCAAGGCTGCTTCTGCTCGACGAGCCGGTCGCCAATCTCGATCCCCTCTGGCAGCTTCGGCTGATGGAGATCCTGCGCCTCGCGGTGGCCGGCGGCCAGGGCGCCGTCGTGGCGATGCACGACCTCGATCTGGCCGCGCGCTACGCGGACCGGCTGGTGCTGATGGAAAGCGGCGCGATCGTCGCCGACGGGGAGCCGGGAGCTGTTCTCGGCTCGGCTCGGCTCGGCGAAGTGTTCGGGATCCGGAAGGTCGGCGGCGAGTGGCGACCCCTTGCCTCCCCATCGATGGATGGGGAGGGGAGCCACCCGAAGGGTGGTGGAGGGGTAATCGGCTAGAGCGGCGGGCGCTAAATCTGCACGGTCTCGTCATGCCGGACTTGATCCGGCATCCACCTTCCTTTCGTGCGGTGGCGCAAGAAGGTGGATCCCGGATCAAGTCCGGGATGACGATCCGAACCTGATGCCCGGCGCTCTAGGTGTGAGAGGTTCGAGCGCGAACCCTTTGGAAACTACGGCTTCCACCCTCCGCCACGCTTCGCATGCCCCCTCCCCACCGCTTCGCGGCAGGGAGGCGCTAGGCTGGCGGATCGGCGATCATCGCGGTGAAGTTGGTCTCGGCGGCGACCTTGCCGTCGACCAGCACCTTGCCGGCGAACTTGCAGACGCTGCCGCGGTCCTGGACCAGCTCGACCTCGATCCGGAGGAGAACGCCCGGCTCGACCGGGCGACGGAACTTGGCGCTGTCGATCGCCATGAAATAGACGAGCTTGCCGGTGCCGGCGAGGCCGAGCGATTCCACCGCGAGCACGCCCGAAGCCTGCGCCATCGCCTCGACGAGGAGGACTCCGGGCATGATTGGCCGGCCCGGAAAATGACCTTGGAAGAAAGGCTCGTTGATCGTCACGGCCTTGATCGCGACGATTCGCTTCTTCGGAACCAGCTCCTCGACCCGGTCGATGAGCAGGAAGGGGTAGCGATGCGGCAGCGCCGCCATCACCCGCCGGATGTCGAGCGGGCCGATGGCGGCGGTTGCCGTGTCGGAGCTCACCGGCCCTGGGGCTGCGGCTGAGCCGGCTGCGCCGCCTGCGGCAGCGGAGTGACGCTGACCGAAGGCAGCGCCGAGTTGAGGGCGGTCATGACCTCGTTGGTGACGTCGATCGTGTTCGAGCGCGCCAGGGTGGCGTTCACGTCGAGGGCGACGTTCGCGTTGCGGGCGTTCATCACCCGGGTGATGATCGGGTTGAGCTGCGCGTTGATCTGGCGAAGAACGTTGGCCTGGGTCGACTGGATGTTCTGCTCCAGGCGGGCAACCTCCTGCTGGGCCGCGGTCTGGCGCTGCTGGAATTGCTGCATGCGGGTGCTGAGCGCCGACTCGGCGGCGGTGCGGGCGGCGCCGGTCTGGTTGCGAAGCGCGTTGCCGGCCTGCTCGATCGACTGCGCTTCGGTCTGGAGCGGCTGGCCGAGCTGCTGGGCGCGGGTGCGCGCCGAGGTGATCTGGCCCTGGAGCGCGGTCTGGGCGGTCCTGCAGGCGGTGCATTCGCGATAGATGCGGTCGGTGTCGACGACGACGATGACCGCACCGGGGGTGCGCTGGGCCTGGGCGGTGCCCGGCAGCGCGAGCGAAAGGGCGGCGAGAGCCGCTCCGAAAGCGAGTTTGTTCATCAAAATGCGGTTCCTACGTTGAAGGTGATCAGCTTGGTGTCATCCCCGTCGGCTTTTACCAGAGCCCTGGCTATATCGATCCTGAACGGCCCGAAGGGCGAGTTCCAGTTGACTCCGAAGCCGACCGAGATTCGAGGCTTGGCGGTATCGCCGAGATAGACCTCGTTGAACGGCGTGATGCCCGGGACGAGGGTTTCGGTCGTCAAGCAGGTGCCGTCGGTGGGACGAGGCCTGGCGTTGCCGCCGGAATCGAAGCAGCGGTCGAGCGTGAGCGGGCTGCCGGGCAGGACCGGGTTGGTCTGCGGGTCCCTGAGGCCGAAATTGGCGCCGATGTCGACGAAGACCGACGGCCGAAGCCCCATTTCGCGGAAGCTTGAGCTCAACGGGATTTCGACCTCCGCGCGGCCGACATAATAAGCGCGGCCGCCGAGCGCGTCGTCGACGATCCGCTTGCGGTCGGTGACCGGGTTGCCGTCCGCGTCGAACGGGATGCGCTGCACCCGCGGCCCGACGCCGCGAATGTCGAAGCCGCGAATCTGCGGCTCGCCCAGGAAGAAGCGGTCGGTGAGGCGGATCGGATCCTGGTCGGGACCGGGATCGTTCTCGAAGCTGTGGATGTAACCGCCTTCGATCGACGCCGAGAAGATGAACCCGCCGCCCAGGGGCCAGAATTTGGCCGCGTTGGCCCGGGTGCGCAGATATTTGACGTCGCCGCCGAGGCCGGCGAAATCCTGGTTGATCGTGAAGCGATGGCCGCGCGTCGCGCGCAGGCGATTATCGGTCGCATCGTAGAGCAGGGAATAGCCGATCGACGAGGTCGTCCGTTTGCCGATCGCCTCGCACAGATAGCGGCCCACCCGCAGAGGATCGCAGAAGGCCGGCAACGGCCCGGCGCCGTCGGGATCGGTGAAGAAGGTCGACCGGTCGAGCGTGACGTTGTCGAAGTTCAGCCCGTAGCGCAGCCCCAGCTGCATATATTCGGTCAGCGGCATGCCGCCGCGGATCTGGCCGCCGGTGCTGACCTGCTTGTAGGTCGTGTTGCGGCTGTTGTTGACGAAGTTGAAGCTCGAATAATCGCGGCGGAACAGGTCGAAGCCGATCGCGAAGTTGCGATCGAACAGATAGGGCTCGGTGAAGCCCAGCTCGACCGACTTCGAGTAGCTGGAATAGTTGACCGACGCGCGCAGCGTCTGCGCCATTCCCCGGAAGTTGCGCTGCTCGATCGACAGGTTGAGCAGGAAGCGCTCGAGGCTCGAGAAGCCGGCCGAGACCTGGAGCTGGCCGGTGGCCTTTTCCTCCAGCGCCGTCGACAGGATGACCCGGTCCGGAGCGGAGCCCTGGGTCTGCTCGATCTCCAGATTCTCCTGGAAGAATCCGAGCGACTGGATGCGGTCGCGCGAACGCTTCACCCGGACGGAGTTGAACGGATCGCCTTCGGCGAGCCGGAACTCGCGGCGGATCACCTTGTCGCGGGTGAGCGTGTTGCCGCTGACGTCGATGCGCTCGACGTAGACGCGCGGAGTCTCGGCGACGTTGAACGTCACCGACATCGTCTTGGTGTCCTTGTCGCGCTGGAAGTTGGGCTGCACGTCGGCGAAAGCGTAGCCGAACAGGCCGGCGCTCTCGTTCAGCGAGGTGACCGTGTCCTCGACCAGCTTGGCGTTGTACCAGTCGCCGCTCTTCATCGGCAGGACCCTGGTGAGCCCCTCGCCGCTGAAGTCGCGGATCGCGCTCTCGACCTTGACGTCGCCGAACTTGTAGCGCTCGCC
>JASLBD010000297.1 GCA_030146745.1 Allosphingosinicella sp.
ACTCCTTCCAGCTCCTGCTGGAGCGCGATCTGGAAATGGTGGCCGGGCGCGCCCTCGTGATAGGCGATGCCCTCGATCTGGGGCTTGAGCACCTGGTTCATGTCGGCGAGGTTGACGTAGAAGATGCCGGGCCTCGAGCCGTCGGGCGAGGGCCGGTTGTAGAAGGCGACCGAGGCTGTCTCCTGCCGCCACGTCTCGACCGCGCGCACATCGAGCGGCGCCTTGGGCAGCCGGCTGAACCATTTCGGGGCTTGCCCCATCACCTGCGCGATGAAAGCCTTGGCGTCCGTCAGATATTGCTGCCGCCCCGCGTCGGTATTCGGATATTTGAATTGCGGGCCGGTCTTGATGTGCTGGAAGAATTGCTGGAGCGTGCCCTTGAACCCGACCTGGGCCTTGACCGCCTCCATCTCCTTGTGGATCCGGGCCACCTCGTCGAGGCCGATCTGGTGGATCCGGTCGGCGCCGAGGTCGGTGGTGGTCTGGGCTCGAAGCCGCGAGGCGTAATATTCGGCGCCGTTGGGAAGGCTCCAGGCGCCGCTGTTGCCGGTCGCCTTCGGCTCGATCGCGTCGAGCGTCGCCAGCATGTCGCCGACCGCCCGGCGGAAGGGGCCCGAAAGCGCCGCCGAGGCGTCGGCGATCAGCCGCGCCTTGACTTCGGCCGGAGCGTCGAGCGCTGCCACCTTCTTGCGGAAGTCCGCGAACAGCGGCGAATCCGCCCCCGCTCCGAACGGCGCCCCGGCGATCGCCCGCTGCGCGTCGGCGCGCACCGGAGCGAAGTTGAACCGGGGCGGCACGATGCCCTTGGCCGCCTGCGCCCGCGCCTTGGCGCCGATCTCGCGCATCGCCCGCTCGGTGTCGCGGATCCGGGCGATATAGGCTTCGGCGTCGGCGACGCTGTCGACCCGATGCTGGTTTATCAGGAAGACCGGAAAGGCGCCGGCCGGGCTGCCGTTGGTCGACATCGGGAAGCCGTAGTCGCGCCAGCGGTAATTCTCGCGGCTGCGCTGCGCGTTATATTCGAACAGGCGGTAGTTGAGCTGGCCGGCGGGGCTCAGCCTCGAATGTTCGAACTCCGCCTTCATTCGCGCCACCTGCGCGTCCACCAGCGCCTGCTGCCGCTCCGCCTGCGCGTCGGTATAATCGTCGAGCCGGTCGTAACCGACCTTGCTTCCGAGCGCGGTCTGGGTTTCCGGGCTGGACTCGATCCGCTCGTCGAAGGCGGCGTCGAGGAAGGCGAGCAGGCGGGCGTCCTCGGCGGCGGGATCGACCGCCGCGGCCGGAGCGCTTGCCTGCGCGGCCACCGGCGGGTCGCTGAAGACGGCGTCCTCGCGGTGGTCGGAGGTGGTGCCGCAGGCGGTTGCGAGCAGCAGGGCGAGGAGCGGGAGAGCGTGTTTCATGGAATAAGCTGTAGCGCTTGGCGGGGACGCGTCCATACTCCTAAATTCCTCCCCTGCATTTGCAGGGGAGGGGGACCATGCGAAGCATGGTGGAGGGGCCTCACTGAGTCCGAAGAACCCCTCCACCATGCATCGCATGGTCCCCCTCCCCGCGAAATCGCGGGGAGGATTTTTCGTCATGCCCCGCAAGCCAGCACGGGTCCCATTCCGGCTCCGGCCCGAAGCGGCCGACGAGGAAATCGACCAGGGCCCGTACCCGAGCCGTCGTCGCCCGCCCCGGCGGCATCACCGCGTGAAGCGCCCCTTCCTCCATCGGATAGTCGCGAAGCAAAGGCTCCAGAGTCCCGCGCTCGAAGCCGGGCGCGGCGATGAAGCTGGGCAGGATGCAGATGCCCAGCCCCGCTTCCGCCGCCGCCCGGAGCATCTCGCCATTGTCCGCCCTGAGCCGCGGCCGGCCGCGCACATATTCCCACTTGCCGCCGACCCGGAAGCGCCATTGCTCGTTGGCATAGAGCAGGATGTCGTGGCTCGAGAGGTCGCGCGGATGCCGCGGCCGCCCCCGGGCGTCGAGATAGGCGGGACTCGCCGTCGCCACCTTTCGCACCGGAGCGATGCGGCGGGCCACCAGCGACGAATCCTTCAGCGAACCGATCCGAACCGCCAGGTCGAAGCCGCCGGCCGCCAGGTCGACCGACCGGTCGTCGAACGAAATGTCGAGCTCGACCCGCGGGTTCATCTGCGCGAACTCGGCCAGCGCCGGGGCGAGATGCTGAACCCCGAAGGAGAGCGGCGCCGACAGCCGCACCGGCCCCGCCACCTGGGTCACCGCCTCGGCCACCACCTCCTCGGCCGCCTCGAGATCGGCGAGGATGTTGGACGCGCGCTCGAAATAGGCCTGGCCGACCTCGGTCGGCTGGGCCCCCTGCGCCGTCCGGGTCAGGAGCCGGGCGCCCAATTGCTCCTCGAGCCGGGCCACCCGCCGGCTGAGGATCGACTTGGACATTCCCATCCGCTCCCCGGCGCGGCTGAACGCGCCCGTCTCGACCACCCGCACGAAAGCGAGGACGTCGAGCAGGTCGGTCGATGAGCGTTCCATATCGAGCAACACCAGAATGCGCCAATGGCGGCTACAAGCAACGCTGCTACCGGCTTAAATGTCTCCTTGCAAGATCAGTGGAGGAAGACATGACCAACGTTCTCATCATCGACAGCGCCGCCACCGGCGAGGCGTCCGTGACCCGCCGCCTGACCGGCGAGCTCGAGGCAATCCTTCGCGGCCGGGGCCCGGTCCGCATCGTCCATCGCGACGTCGGCACCCACACCATCCCGCATCTCACCGCCGAGACCACGCCCGCGATCCGCGGCGCCGAGGCCGAGACCGAAGCCGCCCGCGACGCCCTCGCCCTTTCGGACGCCCTGATCGCCGAACTGAAGGCCGCCGACGTCGTCGTGATCGGAGCGCCCATGTACAATTTCGGGATCGCCTCGACCCTCAAGGCCTGGTTCGACCATGTCCTTCGCGCCGGGATCACCTTCCGCTATTCGGAAGCCGGGCCCGAGGGGCTGCTCAAGGGCAAGAAGGCGATCGTGATCGAGAGCCGCGCCGGCCTCTACAGCAGCGGCCCGTCGGCGCCGATGGACAGCCAGGAGCCGCATCTGCGCACCCTGCTCGGCTTCATGGGCCTCGACGACTCGACCTTCGTCCGGGTCGAGAAGCTCGCCTTCGGGCCGGATCAGGCCGCCGCCTCGATCGCCGAGGCGATCGACCGGCTTCGCGGCCTCGCTGCCGAAGAATTGCCGCTGGCGGCCTGAAAATCCTCCCCGACATTTGTCGGGGAGGGGGACCAGGCGAAGCCTGGTGGAGGGGTTCTTTCAGCCTCCGGAGAACCCCTCCACCACCCTTCTGGCGGTCCCCCTCCCCCGGAGATCCGGGGGAGGAATTTTTGAGACGGGACACCATATCCGCACACCAGGGAGAACTGACATGAAGCTTTACTACGCCCCCGGCGCCTGCTCGCAGGCCCCCCACATCGTCGCCCGCGAAGCCGGCCTCGATATCGAGCTCGCCAACGTCCGCTTCCCCGACAAGGTCACCGACGACGGCGAGAAGCTGACCGACGTCAATCCGAAGGGCGCCGTGCCCACCTTGAGGCTCGACGACGGCGAGGTGCTCACCGAGAACGCCGTGATCCTCCAATATCTCGCCGACCGGGCGGCCGGCTCGCAGCTCGCGCTCCCGGCCTCCGGGGTCGAGCGCTACCGGCTGCTCGAATGGCTGAACTTCATCGCCACCGAGCTTCACAAGGGCTTCGGCCCGCTGTGGAATCCCGCCACTCCGGACGAGTTCAAGGCGGCGACCCGCGAGGCGCTCGGCAAGAAGTTCGACTATCTCCAGGAGAAGATCGGCGACGGCCCGTACATCCTGGGCGAGCGCTTCTCGATCCTCGACGCTTATGCCTTCGCGGTCCTGAACTGGTCGAAGATCCACTCGATCGACATCGGCCGGTGGCCGGGATTGTCGCGCTACCTCGCCCGGGTTGCCGACCGGCCCTCCGTGCAGGAGACGTTGCGGGCGGAAGGCCTGCTGAGCTGAAGACCAACCATTTGCCCGTCATCCCGGGCTTGACCCGGGATCCATGAACACCGCCGCGGGCGGATCGGCTCCGCCCGCGGTCATGGATTCCGGCTTTCGCCGGAATGACGGCGTAAGGAGACCCAGAATGATCGACATCCGCCCCTTTTCCACCCTCGGCCACGCCGATCATGGCTGGCTGAACGCGCGGCACCATTTCTCCTTCGCCGATTATCACGATCCAGGGCGCACCGAATGGGGCGCGATCCGGGTCTGGAACGACGACGAGATCGCCGCCCGCTCGGGCTTCCCGCCCCACCCGCACAGCGACATGGAGATCATCACCTATGTCCGCGAGGGCGCCATCACCCACCAGGATTCGATGGGCAACAAGGGCCGAACCGCGGCCGGCGACGTCCAGGTGATGTCGGCCGGCACCGGGGTCCGCCACGCCGAATATAATCTCGAGGACGAGAGGACCACCCTGTTCCAGATCTGGGTGCAAACCGACAAGCGCGGCGCCGAGCCGAGCTGGGGCGCCCGCAAGTTCCCGAAGGGCGACCGGGCCGGAACCTTCGTCACCCTCGCCAGCGGCTTTGCCGGCGACGAGGAGGCCCTGAGGATCAACGCCGCCGCCCGGGTCATGGGCGCGACCCTGAAGGCGGGCGAGACGGTCGAGCTGGCGCTCGACCCGTCCCGCCACGTCTATCTGGTTGGAGTTGGCGGAGCCGTCGAGGTGAACGGCCGCCGCGCCGAGCCGCGCGACGGAGTCGCGGCAACCGGTGAGGAGAAGCTGACGATCACCGCCGTCGAAGACGCCGAGATCGTCCTGGTCGACGCACGCTGACATCGATCCTCCCCGGCAAATGCCGGGGAGGATCTTTATCGAATGTCGCCCTTAGCTCTCCTTGAGCGGATAGCCGGCCGGGTCCTTTTCCAGCGTCGCGATGCTGATATGCGGCCAGACCGCCCGCCCCGGAAACTCATCCTCGCGAGGACGAAAGAAATCCATCATGACGACCTGCGAATATTGAAGCCGCATCCTTGGATTTCCGAACTGGTCCAGCTCGGAGAGCTCCTGGATCCAGAAAGTCGACTTCATGCTGACCGGCTCGGCCTCGCGGACCGAGAACGGGACGTTGCGGATCCCGGCATTCTTCCGGGTCGAGTCGACGGTCAGAACCGTCGTCCGGACGATTTTCACCCCCTGCTCCTCCAGCTGCTCATTCGCGAAGCGGAGGATCTGGTTCATGTCGGCCGGACTGAACCCCGGAAACCCCGGCACCCCGATGACGGTCCCCAGAAACGGGTTGTCGATATAATGCCTGAAGGGTTCCAGATACGGATCGGTCCTGAAGTCGTATTCCGGAGTGAGAACGTCCTCGAACCGCCCCGCGGGCAGGCCGCTTATCGGCGGAATCTTCGGCATGCCCTCGAAATATTCTGCGGTGCCGATGGCGAGGACGGAGTTTCCGTGCGGAATCGCGGCCAGCCTGGCGACCTTGAGCTTCACCTGCGACACCTGATCGCCGATGATCTGGTCATCCATCGACCGGCGATTCTTCTCGTACAGCCAAAGGCCGGGCTCGTGGTGGATCGGCAAGCCGGGCAAGCCCGCTAGCCCGCCGCTGTCCGGCCGATCCTCCGCGGCGACCTGGGCGATCTTTTGCTGGTAATCGAGCGTGACGACGAACTGGTCGGGATCGGGGGCGTCGATCCGCGACAGACCCCGGTTCGGAACGTCGTCGTCGACGAAATCGAAGCGAAGCTCTTCGTTATACTGGTTCATCAGCACCCGGAACTTGAAGCCCGCGGGCGCCGGAGGAGCGTTCTGGAACGGCAAGGCGATCATGTTCCAGCCCGCGCCGTCCGCAATCCACACGCCCAGCAAGTCGGCGAGGGGTCCGAGGTCGGTGGGCGCGGGAACTCCGCGGTTGGTCAGCTTGATCAGCGGCTCTTGCTGCGGGATTTCGACCTCGGCAAACTTGCGGGTCCTGCGGTCGCCTGCGATGTCATCTTCCATGACACTCTCCCACGAAAACTATTGCCGAATCGGAGAGACAGGTTACCTGTGTTTATAGTTCATATCAATCGGGGCGACTTGCCTGCGAAGTCCGGCAGCAGGATCGATCTATTCTCTTGATAATGCATTGATTTGCGACTCGTCGGCAGGCGGAGAGAAAAGGTCCAGAACGGATATAGATAATTGATGGGCTTAACTGCGTCCCAGCTATGGCTCTACATATCGACCGTTCCGCAACAGCCGACGTCAGCCGGTTCTTGCCGGCGCGATGCACCCGCACGAAGCTCCGGGCTGACTCGGATGTCGATCTGCCCTAAGCGGGAGGCTCGATAACCCGTCTATCCGCAGGCTGCCCCATTCGGCGTTGCGCGCTCATCCGCCAGTTTGTTACCTGGCCCTGCCCCCATGCGAACTGGAGAAGTGCGTTGAGAAAGATGATTGCCGGTGTTGCCGTGTTGCTCCTCGCCGCCTGCGGCTCGTCCGGGGACGGGAACGGGACTCTGGCGGAGGCGAATTCGAGCGGCAATGCCGCCGCCGCCGCCGTTGAGAACAAGGTTGAGCAAAGCGACGCCACGCCCTTGCAGAAGGAGCAGGCGCTGGCGCTGATGAAGCAGCGTCACGAAAATTACGAGAAGATCGGCGATGCGATGAAGGCGATCTCCCGCGAGCTGAAGGGTGAAAGCCCCGACCTCGGCAAGGTGCGGGCCGGAGCGGCGACCGTCGCCGAGCTTGCGCCGCAGGTTCCCACCTGGTTTCCCGCCGGCACCGGCCCGGACGTCGGCAAGACCGAGGCGCGCGCCGCGATCTGGGAGAAGCCCGAGGATTTCGCGGCGAAGGCCAAGGATTTTCAGGAGGCCGCCGTGGCGTTCCAGACGGCCGCCCAAGGCACCGATCTCGCCGCGATCCGGTCCGCACAGGCGAACCTCGGCAAGAGCTGCAAGGCCTGCCACGACCTGTATCGTGAGGAAGAGTGATCCAGACCTGGGCGAGCCGGCCTGGGATCTTCCCGTCCGCCTGTTCCACTGGTCGATCGTCGCCTTCATCGGATTGAGCTGGTGGTCGGCGGAATACGCCTTCGACCGGGTCCATTTCTGGTCCGGCCATGCCTTGCTGTTCCTGATCGTCTTCCGGATCCTGTGGGGCTTCGCCGGAAGCTCGACGGCGCGGTTCGCGAACTTCGTGAGGGGACCGGCGGCGGTCTTCGCCTATTTGCGCCACGGGCGACAAAGCCAGGCGGGCCATTCGCCGATCGGGGCCCTGAGCGTCCTCGCCATGCTCCTGGCGCTGCTCGTCCAGATCGCGACCGGACTGATCCAGATCGACGACGAGGACTTCATCGAAGGGCCGCTTTCCGGACTGGTCGGCTACGACACGGCCGTGCTCGCGCACGACGTGCACGAGGTCAGCTTCAACATTCTGCTGGGGCTGATCGCGCTGCATCTTCTCGCGATCGGCTATTACCATCTGGTCCGCGGCCGCTCGCTAATACGGCCGATGGTCACCGGGCGGGCGGCGCTGCCCGAGGGCGTGTCGCCGATGACTCCGGCGGCAAAGGGCCGATTGGCCGCCTGCGTCGCGGCGGCCTTCGTCCTTACCGCGGTCGTGATCGGAGCCGGTCGAGCTCTCTGACCGCCCGGCGTGAGAGATGCCAGCCGGCGGGCCGGGCGAGGCCGTTGCGGCCGCGCGGCTGGACCTTGATTCCGCCGTGGCTCGCGGCGCAGAGGAACGCGCGGCCCGCCGGAGTCGGCGCCCGTTGGCGAACATATTCGTCCGCCAGCCGACGCCGTTCCCGGACTGGTCCGGGGGTCACTCCGAGCCCGCCCCCGCGACCCCGACGCCCGCTCCCCCGAAAAAAAGAAGGTTAACGCCCCTCCAACCCTCTTTACGTGGCTCTTTCAACGGCTTGAGTCGTTCCTCCCGCCATGCCCCATTATTATTTCCACCTCGCCCGCGAAGGCGGTCGTCTCCAGGACGAGGAGGGGTTGAAGCTGCCCGACGCGGAAGCCGCCTGGTATCAGGCGGTGCGAAGCGCCCGCGAGCTGATCCGCGGCGAGCTCGCGCTCGGCACGCGCTGGGACCGGCAGGCGATCGAGATTTTCGACGAAGGCGGCAGCCGAGTCGACCAGGTCGCCCTCGCCGACATCGTCCACTACGCGCTCTGACCATGAATTGGTGCCAGGCACCGATCCCTAAGTCGTTGTTCTGACTAGCGCTCGATCCGGCGGAACACGCCCTTGACGATCTTCCTCGGCGCCGGCGCGACGATGATCTCGAGCTCGCGCGGGTGGAGCGGCCATTCGAACTCGCAGCCGATCTCGCAGCCTTTCTCGCTGTCGCGGACCCAGATGACCCGGCTCCGCCTCGGCTCGAGCCCGGTCAGCTTGAGCCAGACTTCGTCGCCTTCGTGGTGCGGCTCCTCCGCCTCGGCCTTGAAGCCGCCGACCGAGATGTCGACGACCACGACCTTGCTGGTCCTCGCCCCCTGCTCGCGAAGGGCCGCGGCGAGGTTGACGATCCGGCGCTCGGCCTTGCGGCCGTCGGTGATCGGGATCTGGGACAGCTCGGCGTCGATGAACAAGGCGGGGCCCCCTAAAGGCTTGGTGATCCGCCCGGCTTCTAGCGCCCGCCGGTAAAGATAATGTTGCTTGGGAAGAGAGCGGGGACCGGCAATCTCCCGGGGCCGGGCCTCTACCGGTCGCCCTCGACTGCGGGACAGGGCCGTTCCTTGTTTTTTCGCCCGATCGCCGATCGCCTGCCCTCAGCCGGGCGCGGCCCGAACAGGCCTTCCGGCGGTGGCGGCGACTGCCCCTTCCGCTTCCTAGAGCCGCATGCCGAGCCAGATCACCGCCTCCGTGGTCGCAACGATCGCCTGGCGACCGGCCAGCCCGGTCGCCGCTCCGAGGACGAAGCCGCCCAGCCCGCATAAAGCGTAGCTTCGGCACCGTCTCACCCCCCGCCGGCTCAGCTCCGCCCCGAAGCGCAGCCGGTGCCGGCGCTCGTGCGCCAGGAAGCCTTCGAGCTCGCCGAGCAGTTCCGGAGCCCGCCAGCGCGCGATCGCGATCTGGGCGCGGTAGATGCAGATCGCGTCGTGCTCGCCGGCATGGCCGACCTTGATGATGCGGTCGCCGAGCGTCTCTCCGGGCTTCAATCGGGCGGCCACCGTCATTCCGGCCATCCTGGACCCGCCGCGCCGCCCGGCAAGCGCGCTTGCGCCCGCGGCGGCACGATGCGGACAGGGTCCGGGCGGGCCGGCGGAGGGCTGGGGGCGGAGGAGGGGGGAGTCGGGGCCGGCACCCTTGCTTGCGGCTGCCGGCCCCGCCCCC
>JASLBD010000307.1 GCA_030146745.1 Allosphingosinicella sp.
CAGATCGCCGAGCTCGCCCGCCACCGCGCCCGCGCCGACAGCCGCGCCGGCGTCTGGAAGCTGCCCGACGGCGAGGATTATTACGCCTGGGCGCTGAGGGCGGCGACGACCAGCAGCCTCACTCCGTCCGAGGTCCACCAGATGGGCCTCGACCAGCTCGCCGAGCTCCAGGGGCGGATGGAGCCCCTGCTTCGGGCGCAGGGCCTGACCCGGGGCACGGTCGGCGAGCGCATGACGGCCCTCGGCAAGGACCCCAAGCAGCTCTTCCCCAACACCGATGCGGGGCGGGCGCAGATCCTCGAATATGTGAACGAGCGCACCGCCGATATCCGAACCCGGCTTCCGCGCGCCTTCGCCACCCTTGTGAAGGGCAATCTGATCATCAAGCGGGTTCCGCCGGAGATCGAGGCGGGCGCTCCGGGCGGCTATGCGGCGGCGGGAACGATCGACGGCTCGGTGCCGGGCAATTATTATATCAACCTTCGCGACACCGCGATGTGGCCGCGCTTCTCCCTCGCGACCCTCACCTATCACGAGGGCATTCCCGGCCACATCTGGCAGGGCGAATATACCTACAAGCTGCCGCTCATCCGCTCCCTTCTCGCCTTCAACGCTTATTCCGAAGGCTGGGCGCTCTACGCCGAGCAGCTCGCCGACGAGCTCGGCGTCTACGAAGGCGATCCGCTCGGCGAGCTCGGCTACCTCCAGTCCATGTCCTTCCGCGCCTGCCGGCTGGTCGTCGATTCCGGCCTCCACGCCCAGCGCTGGACCCGCTCCAGGGCGATCCGATGGTTCGCCGAGACCAACGGCTCCACCGTCGAGGAAGTCCAGGGCGAGGTCGACCGCTATTGCGCCTGGCCGGGCCAGGCGTGCGGGTACAAGGTGGGTCACAGCGAGGTGAACCGGCTGCGCGAGAAGGCGAGGGGGGCTCTGGGCGGGCGGTTCGACCTCAGGACCTTCGACGACGCGCTGGTGCTTGGCGGGAACGTGCCTTTGACTTTGCTCGAGACGGTCATCGACCGCCACATCGCGGAGGCGAAGGCTTAGCGCGGTGCTAAGTTCACGAAGTTCATCGAGTCAGGCGCCTTTTCCGTGAACTTCGCGGCAGCCTGGCCGGCATGGCGCTAAATCTGCACCCTCTCGTCATGCCGGACTCGATCCGGCATCCCCCTTCCTTTGGTGGGTGGCGCAAGAAGGTGGATCCCGGAGCAAGTCCGGGATGACGATCCGAACCTGATGCCCGGCGCTCTAGCCGGCATTGCGTCCGCCGTTTATTGACGCTGTCAAAGAGCCGTTCAGAACATAATATGAACAAACCTAGCTTACAAGCGGGACCAAGATCGTCATTCCAGCGAAGGCTGAGATCCCGGCGGTGAAAGGCCCCCGCTCTTCATCCTCTGGCCCCCCAGCCTCCGCTGGGGCGACGGTGACCTAGGGCGGCGGGCGCTACATCTGCACCGTTTCGTCATGCCGGACTTGATCCGGCATCCACCTTCCTTTCGAGCGGTGGCGCAAGAAGGTGGATCCCGGATCAAGTCCGGGATGACGGTCAGAACCTGATGCCCGGCGCTCTAGCGGATCTCGCTCAGCTCCACGCCCTTCGTCTCCCGCGCCAGCAGAGCTGTGACTCCGCTGACCGCGCAGGCCACTCCGACATAGATCGCGACCGGTACCGCCGAATCATATTCCTTGTAGAGCCACAGCGCGATGATCGGGGCCAGCGAGCCGGCGACGATCGAGGTGAGCTGATAGGCGATGGAGACTCCCGAATAGCGGATCCGGGTCGGGAACAGCTCGGTGATGAAGGCGGCCTGGGGGCCGTACATGGCGCTGTGGAGGACGAGGCCGGCGACGATGGCGAGGATTATCAGCGCCGGCTCGCCGCTGGCCAGCATCGGGAAGAAGGCAAAGCTGAAGGCGGCGAGGCCGAGGCCTCCGAAGGCGTAGACGGGGCGCCGGCCGATCCGGTCCGACAGGCGGCCGAAGAGCGGGATGGCGAAGAACTGGACGGCGGCGCCGATCAGAAGCGCCTGGAGCGCGGTGCTTCGCGTTTCCGCGGCGACGTCGACGAGGAAGGTCAGCGAGAAGACGGTGAGGATGTAATAGGAGATGTTCTCGCCGACCCGAAGCCCGGCCCCGAGCACGATCGCCCGGGGTTTCTCGCGCAGGACGTCCATGGCTGGAAGCTTCGGCGGGATATCCGCCTCCTCCAGCGCCTTTTCGAACATCGGGCTCTCTTCGACGCGGTTGCGGATGTACCAGCCGACGACGACCAGCAGCGCCGACAGCAGGAAGGGGATTCGCCAGCCCCAGGCGAGGAAATCGGCCTCGCTCTGCACCCCGGCGATCAGCGCGAGCACGCCCGCCGAGAGCAGGCTGCCCGCCGCCACGCCGGCCTGCGGCCAGCTCGCCCAGAAGCCGCGGCGGGCGGCATCGCCATGCTCCGCCGCCATCAGCACCGCTCCGCCCCATTCTCCCCCAACCGCGAAGCCCTGGACCAGCCGAAGCAGGATGAGGCCGACCGGCGCCCAGACGCCGATCTGGGCGTAGGTGGGCAGGAGCCCGATCAGGACGGTGGCGACGCCCATCAGGATGAGGCTCAGCATGAGCAGCCGCTTGCGGCCGATCCGGTCCCCGAAATGCCCGAAGACGATCCCGCCGAGCGGCCGCGCCACGAAGCCGAGCGCATAAGTGGCGAAGGCCAGCAGCGTCCCGACAAACGGATCGTAGGACGGGAAGAACAGCTTGTTGAAGACGAGCGCGGCCGCCGAGCCGTAGAGGAAGAAATCGTACCACTCGATGGTGGTGCCGATCATGCTCGCCGCGACGACCCGGCGGAGTCTCTTCGGCTGCCATTCCTCGCTGCGCTGATTTCCCATCATGACCGCTCCCTGCC
>JASLBD010000311.1 GCA_030146745.1 Allosphingosinicella sp.
CCGAGCACGGCATCACTCCGACGACGATCAAGCGCAACATCCAGGACATTTTGAGCCACGTCTCCAACCGCGACTCGGTCACGGTCGATACCGGCGACGAGGACCGCCCCCACCTCGTCGGCCACAATCTCAAGGCCTATATCGCCGATCTCGAGCAGCGCATGCGCAAGGCCGCCGGCGACCTCGAGTTCGAGGAAGCCGGAAGGCTCCGCGACGAGATCCGCAGGCTGGAGGCCGACGAGCTCGGAATCCCCGACCACGAGAAGAAGGCGCCGCTGCTGGGCCACTCGACAGAGGGCAAGCCGGGGACGAGGAAGACCCGCTTCGGCAAGCAGCAGGCGATAAGGATGGGGAAGAGGATGGGGGGACGGCGCTGAAATCGTCGCGGCCTAAACGGAAACCGCATAACGAAGGCGATAGTATTGCTAAAAGCGACCACTGAGGGCAGCAGTCCCCTTGAGGGGACCGATGCCCAAGGCAGCTGCAATTTATGAGTCGCTGCAGAGTTTGCCTCGCAAGGCTCTGCGCTTTCGTGATTTCACCAAAATGCTCATTGCCTTTGGCTTCACCTGTGTCTGCCAAAAGGGAAGTCACCGGGTCTACGAACATCCGGCAGTCCCACGCCCGCTCATCGTACAGCCGCGCGGAAACGAGGCCAAAGCCTACCAGCAGCAGGAGTTTCTTGATATGGTCGACACATATGACCTGAGGCTTGGCGAATGACGGTCCATCGATATCATATCAACGTGTTTTGGTCGGTCGAAGACGATTGCTGGATTGCAAACGTCCCGGATCTTCACCCCTGTTCGGCTCACGGTGACTCGCCTCAAGAAGCGGTGAAGGAGGTAGGCGTGGCGATCGAGCTCTGGCTCGATTGGGCTCGCGACAAAGACCTCCCTATCCCCGAGCCAACCTATCGTCCGCCCGTCCCGGACGAGCGCGAGGCGGCGTAGCGACTGGCTGGACCCTGAGACGAGTAGGCATGGCGTCGGGGTGAACCCGATGCGCCAGCCGCACCTCACCCGCTTTACCTATGCGGTCGGCCAATCAGATGCCGGTCCATGCCGCTCCAGCCCAAGCCATGATCGCCGGTCCAATCCGCCTCGGGATGGATCGACCAATCGCCGAAGCAGAGCAGGCGCAGGATTGCGGCGGGGCGCTGGTGCAGGCTGGCCCAGCTCAGCGGTGAGTCGCCGTGGGCGTCGGCGACCGCGGGTGACGCCCCTGCCTCGATCAGCATCCGGATCGCCGCCTCGCCTCCGAACGCCGCCGCCCGGTGGAGCGGGTATTCGCCTCGGGTCCGGACGTCGCGCATGAAGCAGCCGGTCTCGACGTCCGGCCGGGTGGCCACGCCCGGATCCGCGCCGGAGTCGAGCAGGACGGCGACGACGTGCTCGGCGGTCGCGGAGCCGGCGCGGCTCAGGGCGGCGTGCAGGGCGGTCTCGCCCGTATCGGGTAGCCGGTAATTCGGGTCCGCGCCCTTCTCGATCAGGAATTGGCAGAGCTGCCAGTGGCCATGGAACGCCGCTCCGTTGAGGTCGAGATTCGGGCCGAGCGACTCCAGGGCCTCGCCCAGCGCGAGAAGGTGGCGGATCGCGCTCACGTCGCCGTAATAGGCGCACCACCGGATCGCAGACACGCCGTCCGAGCCAACGTTCCTTTCGTCCTCGGGGAGCTCGAACACCAGGTCGCAACGGCCGTCGCGGATTCGCTCGATCAGTCCCACTCGCCATCTCCTTTTCAACGCTTCGCCGGCAATACCCTGGGATTGCGAAGCAGCGCCGCCGACACCAGCGCGGCGAGCAGCCCGATCGGGAAGATCTCCGTGAAGGTGAGCGGGATCCGGATCAGCGGGTTGGGGTAATTGACCCTCATCCATTCATGATCGGCCATCTCCCGGCTTACCTCCGCGGCGCTCTTGCCCTGGGCCCGCAGGTCGCCGGCCATTCCGGCCAGATATTCGTCCATGAACCGGTAGCCGGTGGCGGCCAGATAGATTTCCCAGACGAGGATGTAGGCGAGTGCCGCGATGGCCGCGATCGCCAGCCCCATCAGGAAGGCGGGCCTGAACCTGATGATTCCGCCATGCTCGACGTCGCGATAGCGCTTCACGCCCACGAACATGAAGATCATCGCCGCCATCATGACCAGGAATCCGAACCACATCGAGGCGAAGAAGCTGTCGCGGTCGGCGGCGACGATTCCGGCGAGCATCACCGAGATGATGACCATCCCGGCCAGGATTCCGTAAGTGAGGGCGTATTTCATGATCGGCGATTCCCAGTTCGAATGACGCTCGGAGAATAAGGCCGACGACGCCGGCGAGATATCGCCCGAACGGGTGATTCGGCGGATTCCGCCTCATGGAATGAGCGCCAACCAGCGCGCCTTCTCGATCGCCCCGATCCGGTTGGCCACGTCCAGCTTCTCGTAGAGGCGCGCCAGGTGGGTCTTCACCGTGTTGGGCGAAATCCCCAGGGTCCGCGCCAGCTCCTTGTTCGACCGGCCCGAGGCGAGCAGCTCCAATATCTCGCATTCGCGCGCGGTGAGGCCGATCGAGCGGATCGCGGCCTCGTTGCGCTCGAAACCGGGCGCCGCCGGCCGCGGAGTCAGCCGAAGCCCGGCCCACAGGCCGAGCGCGACGAAGGCGGCGGCAACGAGCGCGACATAAATCTCGGTCGAGAAGCTGCGCATCACGTAGCGATGCTCGAGCCATTGCAGCGCCGCGACCGCCAGCGCCAGCGCCAGGGCGTAGAGAATGACCGTCCTCGTCATCAGCGGCAGGCTGCCAGAAACGGAAAGCGGAAACCAGCGGCGAGGACGGGGTGACGCGGGGCCGATCCGCCCCTATCTCGCCCGGACCATGGCAGCCCCCATTCTCGCTTATGAAAATCTCGGCCTGATCCAGGGCTCCGGCTGGCTGTTCCGAGGCATCGACCTGTTCGTCGGCGCGCGCGACCGCCTCGCGCTGATCGGCCGCAACGGCGCGGGCAAGACGACCCTGCTCAAATGCCTCGCCGGCCTGATCGAGACCGACGAGGGCCGGCGCACCATTCAGCCCGGGACCCGGGTGGTCCTGCTCGAGCAGGACCCGCCGGTCGAGCGCTTCGCCAGCCTGCGCGAATTCGCTCTGCACGGCCCGGAGGGCCCGGCGCCGCACGAGGTCGACGCCATCGCCGACCAGCTCGGGATCGACCTCGACCGCCCCGCCGCGACCGCCAGCGGAGGCGAGCGGCGCCGGGCCGCCATCGCCCGGGCGCTGGCCCAGGACCCCGACGTGCTCCTTCTCGACGAGCCCACCAATCATCTCGACCTCGGCGCGATCGAGTGGCTCGAGGACTGGCTCGGACGCTATACCGGCGCCTTCATCGCGATCAGCCACGACCGCACCTTCTTGAGGCGCCTCACCCGCTCGTCGCTCTGGCTCGACCGCGGCGCGCTTCGCCGGGCCGAGATCGGCTTCGGCGGCTTCGACGCCTGGACCGAAGCGGTCTATGCGGAGGAGGCGCGGGCGGCGGAGAAGCTCGACGCAAGACTGAAGCTCGAGCTGCACTGGCTCCAGCGCGGGGTCACCGCCCGGCGCAAGCGCAACCAGGGCCGGCTCGCCAAGCTCCACGAGATGCGCTCCGCCCGGGCCGCGATGCTCGGCCCGGCCGGCGCCGCCAGGCTCGGGCTCGAGAATGACGACGTGAAGACCAAGATGGTGATCGACGCGCAGAAGGTCGTCAAAAGCTTCGGCGAGCGCACCATCGTCCGCGACTTCACCCTTCGCATCCAGCGCGGCGACCGGATCGGCGTGGTCGGCGCCAACGGCACCGGCAAGACGACCCTGCTCAAGTTGCTCACCGGCGAGATGGAGCCCGACGAGGGGACGATCGCCCGGGCCAAGACCCTTCAGGGGATCATGATCGACCAGCAGCGCCGGCTGCTCGACCCCGATAAACGAGTCCGCGACATCCTCGCCGACGGCGGCGACTGGGTCGAGGTCCGCGGCCACAAGAAGCACGTCCAGGG
>JASLBD010000424.1 GCA_030146745.1 Allosphingosinicella sp.
GCCGAGAAACTGATCGGCGAGGCGAACCGGCTGCAGCCCGACGACGCGGCGATCACCGATTCGCTGGGCTGGGCCCATTACGTCCGCGGCGACGTCGCCAAGGCGATCGAATTGCTGGAACGGGCGGCTCAGGGCCAGCCGACGGACGCGGCCATCGCCGAGCATCTCGGCGACGCTTATTACAGCGCAGGGCGCCGCTTCGAAGCGCGCTACGCCTGGCGGGCGGCCCTTCATCATGCCGAAGGTCCGGCGGCGGACCGGCTGCGCACCAAGATCGATACGGGGCTTCGGCCGGACCTCGCCGCCCCCTGATGCGCGAGACGGCCTATGCGAAGCTGAACCTCGCCCTCCACGTGCGGGGGCGGGAGCCGGACGGCTATCACCGGATCGAGACCGCCTTCGCCTTCGCCGAAGACGGGGACGGACTGAGCGTTGCGGAAGGTGACGGTATCGGCCTGTGCGTCACCGGGCCGTTCGCCGACAGCCTGGCCGGAGACGATAATATCGTCCTGGTCGCCGCTCAGGCCTTACGCGAGCGTTTCGGAGTGAAAGGGGGGGGCGCGCTGACTCTCGACAAGCGTCTTCCGGTCGCGTCCGGGATCGGCGGCGGCTCGGCCGATGCGGCGGCGGCGCTTCGGCTGCTGCTCCGCTGGTGGCGGCTTGAGCCGTCGGAGGACGCCCTCATCAGCCTCGCACGCGAGCTCGGCGCCGACGTTCCCGCCTGCCTCTACTCCACGACCTCTCGCGGCGAGGGGCGGGGCGACCGGCTCGAATTCGTCGATTATGGTGTCGCAGGATCCCCTGTGCTTCTGGTAAATCCGTGCCTGAAGCTGTCGACCCGCGCCGTTTTCGAGCGATGGAATGGCCGCGACGGGGGACCGCTCGGCGATCCCTGGTCGGGACGCAACGATCTCGAAGAGCCGGCGAAGGCGCTCGTGCCGGAGATAGGCGAGGTGCTGGAGGCGCTCGCCTCGCCGGGCAGAGCAAAGATCGTCCGAATGTCGGGCTCGGGCGCAACCTGCTTCGCCTTGTTCGAAAAAACGAGCGATCGCGACGATGCGAGCCGGCAAATCGCCGCCATCCGTCCGCATTGGTGGCGGCTCGAAACCCGCCTCAGGTGACCCGCGAGTCCCACGGGGGGACGGCCTTTCCGGCCCTTTAACCATCGCAACCCGCAGGTTTGCGTCGTGGCACGGTCCTTGCTGCGGGAGCGCCGACGAGTCGAAACGGGGCCCGAGGGGGCTTGGTGGACATTCGCCCATGGTCCCGCTCCGCCGCGTACGGAGCCGGCGCCATGGCCCTCTAGAGCCGGCCGCGTCCGACCGCGCGGCCGGCTCTTTTTTTTGGCGACAAAGCCCCGATGGCCCGCCTAATCGGCCGATGTTCGATCTGACGCTCGACGGCGCCGTCGCCCGCCTCCGCCTCGGTCGGCCGGAGGCCCGCAACGCCATTCCGGTCCACTCCTGGGCTTTACTCTCCCACCGCTGCGGCGAGGCCGCGAGGGCCGGCGCCCGGCTCCTCGTCCTTTCCGGTACGCCCGAGGCCTTCTGCGCGGGCGCGGACCTGGCCGACTTTCCCGGCTTCGCGGCCGATCCGGAAAGCGTCACCGCCTTCCGCAGGACGATGCGCTCGGGCCTCGATGCCCTGCGCGACCTGCCCATCGCAACGATCGCCGCCATCGAGGGCCCCTGCTTCGGCGCCGGAGTCGCCCTCGCCATGGCCTGCGACATGCGGGTGGCGGGGCGGGGCGCCCGCTTCGCGATCACGCCCGCCAAGTTCGGGATCTCCTATCCGCAGGAGGACGTCGCCCGGCTCGTCGCCCTGGTCGGGCCGGGGCAGGCGTCGCGGCTCCTCCTCGGCGCCGGAACGATCGACTCGGCGGAGGCGGCGCGGATCGGGCTGGTCGAGCTTGCCGCCGACGACGCCGGTTTCGCCACCCGAGAGCTCGCCGAATCGATCCTCGCCAACAGCGCCGACAGCATCGCGGTGCTGAAGCGGGCGATCCGCCTCGCGGGCGAAGGCTCGGGCAGCGACGACGGCCAGGATCGCAGCTTCGACGCCTTGTTCGGATCGCCGGACTTCCGGACGCGGCTGGCGGCGCTCCGGCCGGTTCGCTGACTTGCCTGGGCTGCGGCAATAAGGGAGAAGCCGCCCAATGAAGCGCCCTGCCGCTCTTCTCCTCCTCCTCCTCCTCGCCACCTGCGGCGGTCCGCCGGCCGCCAGCGTCGAGGACCGTATCGAGTGCGCCGTCGACGGGGCCGAGGCCTTCGAGCGGAGATGCACTTTGGAGCGGAGCGCCGGCCGCGAAGTCCTGCTCACCCTGCGCAGCCCGAGCGGGAGCTTCCGCCGGCTGAGGGTGACTCGGGACGGACGCGGCGTCGTCGCCGCGGATGGCGCCGAGCCGGCGACGGTCACCGTCGTCGGCAAGGATATGATTGAGGTCGCGATCGGCTCAGACCGCTACCGTCTGCCCGCCCGAGTGCAATGAGCCGCGCGATCCTCACCGCCGCCGAAATGCGCGCCGCGGAGGGCGTTGCGATCGCCGCCGGGACCCCGGCGGCCGAACTCATGGATAGGGCAGGGGCCGCCGCCGCCGAAGCGATATGGCGCTTCGCCGGGCCGCTGCCGACCCTGGTCCTGTGCGGGCCGGGCAACAATGGCGGCGACGGCTATGTCATCGCGCGCAGTCTCGCCGAACGGGGAGCGAAGGTGCGCATCGCCGCTCTGGGCGAACCGAAGACCCGTGACGCCAAGGCCGCGCGCTCGGCCTGGCAGGGCCCGGTGGAGCAGCTTGCCGGGGCCGCTCCCGAGCCGCTGCTGGTCGACGCCTTGTTCGGCACCGGCCTTGCAAGACCGCTCGACGAGCCCCTGACGCAGCGGCTGAGCGCCTTGGCCGCGGCGGCGCGGGTTCGGGTGGCCGTCGACCTGCCCAGCGGTGCCGCCACCGACGACGGCGCAATCCTCTCGCCGGTCCCGGATTTCGACCTCACGGTCACCTTCGCGAGCCTTAAGCCTTCCCATCTGCTGCAGCCGGCAGCGAGGCATATGGGCCGCCTGGTGGTCGCGGACATAGGCGTGGAGACGGATGGCGCGCTGCTCGAGATCGGGCGGCCGAGACTGCGGGCGCCGGGGCCGGACGACCATAAATACAGCCGCGGCTACGTCGCCATTGTCTCCGGACGCATGGGCGGGGCCTCGGCTCTTGCCGCCGAGGCGGCGCTGAGGGGCGGCGCCGGCTATGTCCGGCTCTACGGGGACAACCTTCTCGGCAGGACCGCGCGCGCCGTCGTGCAGAGCGGCGACCTCGACGCTCTGCTCGACCGCCGGGCCGGAGCGGTGGTCGCTGGACCGGGGCTGGGACTCGGCGACCTCGAAGCCGGGATCCTCAACCTCGTCATCACCGCCGCCATTCCCGCAATTCTGGATGCCGACGCCTTGACGCTCATCGCCGATACGGGACTGGACTGGCTTCACCGGGCGCCGGCCACTCCGATCCTCACTCCCCATGCGGGGGAGTTTGCGAGGCTGTTTCCAGACCTGCGGGGAAGCAAGGTCGAGCGGGCCCGGGCCGCCGCCGCGGCCGCTCGATCGGTGATCGTCTACAAGGGTCCCGACACAGTGGTCGCGGCGCCCGACGGGCGAGCGGCGATCGCCCGCCCGGCCTCCGCCTGGCTCGCGAGCGCGGGCACCGGCGACGTTCTGGCGGGAGTCGTGGCGGCGACTCGCGCGTCCGGCCTCGACGCGTTCGAAGCCGCCTGCGCCGGCGTCTGGTTGCATGGTCGGGCGGCCGAGTTCGCCGGCCCGGGCCTGATCGCCGACGATCTCCTCGACCATCTGGCCTCCGCTTCGGCCGAGTGCCTGTGAGCGACACGATCGTCAGGCTCGCCGGCCGCGGCGACGGAGTCGGCGAGAGCGGGCGCTTCCATCCGCTGACGGCGCCCGGCGACCGAGTCGCGGAAGACGGAAGCATCGAGCCCGGCCCGCATCGGCGGGTGCCGCCCTGCCGTCACTTTCCCGAATGCGGCGGCTGCCAGCTGCAGCATGTCGACGACGAGGCTTATGCCGGCTTCCTGCGCGATCGCATCGCCTCGGCCCTGGCCGCCCAGAACGTGCGGGCGCCCGACATCCTGGCCGCGCACATATCGCCGCCCAACAGCCGCCGGCGGGCCTCGCTTCGCTCCGAAAGGGGCGGAGCGCTGGGCTTCAACGCCGAGGCGAGCCACCGGGTCGTCGACATGCGCGAATGCCACATATTGCGGCCCGAGCTCTTCGCGCTCGTCCAGCCGCTGCGCGCGCTGCTTCGAAGCCTGAAGCTTTCGGCCACCGCCGGAGTGCGGATGACCCTGACCGATCAGGGCGTCGACCTGCTGCTCGAGAAGGTCGAGGCGGAAGGGCTCGCCGCGGCAGAGGCGCTGGGCGCCTTCGCCCGGGCGCACGGCCTCGCCCGGCTGGCGCTGGACGACGGCTACGGCGCCGAGACTCACTGGGAGCCGGAGCCGGTCACGGTCACTCTGGGCGGAGTCCCCGTGCCGCTACCGCACGGCGCCTTCCTCCAGGCCACGGCCGAGGGCGAGGCGGCTCTGGTCGAGGCGGTGCGGCGGGCCGTCGGCGATGCCCGTATCGTCGCCGACCTGTTCGCCGGT
>JASLBD010000038.1 GCA_030146745.1 Allosphingosinicella sp.
CGTTGGTCAGTGCGACCCGCATTCCGGGCTCGCCGGCGCAGAGCAGGAAGGCGCCCATCGAGGCGGCCTGGCCGATGCAGACGGTTCCGACGCGCGGGCGGATGTACTGCATGGTGTCGTGCATCGCCATTCCGGCCGTCACGACGCCGCCCGGCGAGTTGATGTACATGAAGATGTCCTTCTTCGGATTCTCGCTCTCCAGGTACAGCAATTGGGCGGTGACCAGGGTCGCCATATGGTCCTCGACCTGCCCGGTGACGAACACGATCCGCTCGCGCAGCAGCCGCGAATAAATGTCGAAGCTGCGCTCGCCGCGGTTCGACTGCTCGATCACGATCGGAACGAGGCCGTTGACGATGTCTTCATGGTCCATGTGGGGAGAATTCCTGCTCTGGGTTTGTTGCGCCTGACGACACACATCGGAGGTTCGGGCGACAGGTTCAAGAGGCCGCAACCGGAGGCGGCCCCGTCGGTTGATGCGCCACGGAAAAACCGAAGGCGACGGCATGGCGAAGGATTTCAAGGACAATCGGCGCGGTTGCTTCATCGTCGCGGCTTTGGTGGCCGCGGTGATCGCCGCGCTCGCTTACGGGATCCTCTGGAGCGGCGAGGATCCCCGCTCCAACGGCATAAGCCCGAGCGGCGTCCAGCCCGCGCCCGCCACCGGCGCGCCCTCGCCCGGGCAGTCCGGGCCGGCGGATCCGGAAGTCTGAAGCGGACCTGCCAGGGACGAGGGAGGTCCTGCTCGCTCGGCCCCGACGTAGCTTCGGTTCAGCACCGCCGGCGAAAATGGGGCCCCTGTCCCCTCCCCCCGCTCTTGCCTCCCGCCTCCGGTTGCGCCACGCTTTGCCGACGAAAATGGGAGGGGGTATGCGTCATTATCGAGTGAACAAGCTCGCCAAGGCCGGCGGCGCCGTCGTCAAGCGCAAGGACATCCTTGCGAACGACGACCGCGAGGCGGTCGCCCGGGTTCGGGACGACGTTGATTGCCCGATCTGCGACGTCTGGCGCGACGGCCAGAAGATCGGCTCCATCACCTGATTTCGTGCCTCCCGGCCGCCGGCCGGGAGCGAGGCGCCCCCGGCTATCTTCCCGATGGGCTCAGGCGGAAGCGCGGCTCGGCTCGGGCCGGCCGAAAGCGGCGGCGAAGCGGACCCGGACCAGCCAGAAGGCCATCGCCGCGAGCACCGCGAAGGGCGGCACCAGCCAGATGGAGAGGCCGCGCCAGGCGGCCGGGAATTCGTCCTGCTGGCCGAGGAAGAAAGAGAAAGCGGCGATCGCCAGCGCCGCGCACATCCTCCACAAATGGCGGGCGATGCGCTGGCGGCGCTCGATTCGGTCGCGAAGTAGGAAGTTGAGGTCGAGGCCGGCCGCGAGGGCGGCGACGATTGCGAACGGATAATGGGCCGCCGCCGGAAGGCTGTCGAACCGGCCGCTCGGGCTCGCCGAGCCGGCCATGCCGAAACCCAGCATCGCCGCCGCGCAGGCCAGCGCCACCACGAGGCCGGCAAGCTCGAAGCCCCCTGCCCGCCCGCCCCGCCGGCGCGCCGTCCGCCACGAGGTCGCGACCAGGTAGCAGGTGAGGATTCCGATCACCGCCGTGCCCCGCTCCGGCCTCGAGGCGGCGATGAGGGCGCCCGTTGCGGCCATGCCGAGCATGGTCGCGAAGAAGATCGTGCCCGCCTTCGAATGCAGGCGCCCCCCTTTGCGCACCGACAAGGCCGCCACTCCGGCGAGAAGGGCCGCGCTTCCGGCGGCGACATGGAAGAGCGTCAGTCCGTCCATCTTTTTGCCCTTGGCTAATCCGAGTCCTGGAGTATTACATAGGCAATACACCTTGGACATGATCCGGGAGGACAAAAGGATGATTGCCGGTTGCATCGACAAAATGCGCCGCGGTTCCTGCGGCGGCTGCGAGCGGCGCGACGCCTGCGCGAAGCTCTTCCCCTTCCTGTTCGGAGCGCGCGGCGGGAGGACCGCCGACGCAGGTGAGGCGGCCGAGCCGGACAGCCCCTTCCTGTCTATCCTCGGCGAGGTGGCGAAGGCCGTCGAAAGCAAGGCTGCGGAGCGCAAGGCCTGGCCGCGGCCGGGCCCGTTCCGGGCGGAAGTGGAGCGCCGGCTCGAGCCCCTGCTCCCCTCAGGTGAGGTCGGGATCGAGCGGATCGCCCGCGACCTCGGCTACAGCCGCCAGACTCTCTACCGGCGGCTCAAGGCCGAGGGAATTACCTATGAGCAGCTGCTGGACGGCCTTCGCCGCCGGCTGGCGCTGCGCCTGATGCGCGAGGGCGGGTCGGTGAAGGACGCGGCCTACCGGCTCGGCTTCTCCGACCCCGCCGCCTTCTCGCGCGCCTTCAAGCGCTGGACCGGCACGAGCCCGAGCGAGACGCGAGCCATTGATAGCCGTCATGCCGGACGCGATCCGCGTTCATGAACAGCGGCGCCTGGGATAATTCTCCGATGCCGGTGTTCATGGATTCCGGCTAGGCTGGAATGACGGGCTGAGACGACGGATCAGTCCCGATCGCCGAACCCGTCGCGTTCGCGGCTGCCCGACCATTTGAACAGGGCGAAGGCTGCCGCTCCCACCGCCGCGGTGACCGCCAGCTTCGTCACCAGCCCCTTGCGGTTGTGCTTCCATTCCGAGCGCATGCCCATCTCGGCGGGGATGTTCGGAATCTTCGCCCGCGCCAGATCCTGGACGATCCCTTCGACCATGTTCACCCGGTCCGCGCCCATCAGCATCAGCCAGTGCGCCCAGTGGGATTCGCTGTACTTGAAGGCGCCGCGCCGGAGCATCCCGCTGAGGCCGCTCGGCGGGGTCGAGGTGCCGAACACGGCCGGCCGCCGCTTGTGCTCGATCGACTGCAGTATCTCGACGTCGGTGCGCTGCACCTGCGGCCGCGTCCATTCGCCCGAATGGTCGTCCTTGTCGCGCTCGCGATAGGGATAGGTCGGATCGTTCTCGGGATCGGCGTCTACTCCCCAGCCCGGAATGGCCGAGCGGTCCAGGGCGTTCGCCTTGATGGTGGTCGGGGCGTCCATGATTGCGGCTCCTGTCACGCGGCGTTGGGGACGAGCACGGGCTTGATGCAGCCGTCGAGCTTCTTCGAGAAGATGTGGTAGGCGTCCGATATGTCCTCGAGCGGCACCCGGTGGGTGATCATTCCCTTGGGGTTGATATGGCCCGCCTTCACATGATCGATCAGCCTGGGCAGAAGCCGCTTCACCGAGGCCTGGTTGGCGCGCAGGGTCAGGCCCTTGTTGACGACGTTGCCCATCGGCACGAGGTTGCCGGTGGGGCCGTAGACCCCGACGATCGAGACCACGCCCCCCTTCTTCACCGAGTTGATCGCCCAGTGGAGCGCGATCGCCGAGCCGGCCTCCAGCTTCATCTTCTTGCCGATGATGGTCTGCCAGATATTGCCCGAGGCATCGTTGCCGACCGCGTCGATGCAGACGTCGGCGCCGAGCCCGTCAGTGGTCTTCTTCATGAATACGACCAGATCGTCCAGCTCGCGGAAATTATAGACCTCCGCCGGAGCGTAATTCTTCACGAACTCAAGCCGGTAATCGAGATGGTCGATGACTATCACCCTGCCGGCGCCGAACAGCCAGGCGCAGCGCGCCGCCATGATGCCGACCGGTCCGGCGCCGAACACGCAGACCGTGTCGCCGCGCTTGATCCCGCCCATCTCCGCCGCCTGGTAGCCGGTCGGAACCACGTCGGTGAGGAGCACGGCATCGTCCGGGTCCATCCAGTCGGGGATGATCGTCGGGCCGAAATCGGCATAGGGCACTCTGACATATTCGGCCTGGCCGCCGTCATAGCCGCCCGCCGTATGCGAATAGCCGAATATGCCGCCGACCGCCGTGGCCTGCGGATTGGATTCGTGGCAGTTTCCGAACAGGCCCTGCTTGCAGAAATGGCACTGGCCGCAGGCGATGTTGAACGGCACCAGCACATGGTCGCCGGCCTTCAGATTTTCGACCGCCGAGCCGACTTCTTCGACGATGCCGCAGAATTCGTGGCCGAAGGTCTGACCGACGCGCGTGTCGGGCACGAGGCCGTGATAAAGGTGAAGGTCGGACCCGCAGATGCACGAGCGGGTCACGCGCACGACCGCGTCGCGCGGATGCTCGATTTCCGGCATCGGTTTTTCCTCGAGCCGGACCCGGTAGGGGCCCCTGTAATCCATCGCCAGCATCGGCAGCTCCTCTTTTCGCTTTGGCCCCAAGAACATGGCCCCGCAGCGATGGTTCCGGGACGACGTGACGAAAAGCCGCGCCGGTCGGACGAAGTCGGATCGTTCGAGTAACGAGTTGAATAGAGGGCCTTTCCAGGCGCGGTCTCCGGAACCGCGATGCCTCTACGCGGGTTCAGCGGGCGAGTTTCAACCAAGGAGGCCGTCATGGCTACGAAGACCCAATCCAGGCAAAGCAACAAGTCTCGCTCGGGCGGCGGCAATGGCGGCGGCCCGAACGACGAGCGCAGCGCCTTTTCCTGGGGCGGCGGCAATGCGGGAGTCCTCGCCGGAGCCGCGATCGCGGGCGCCGCGGTCGGGATCGCCGCCAATCTGGGCCGCAAGTTCCTGATGCAGATGCCGGCCGCCGCCGCGGGCGACTGGTTCGACGCGCTCAAGGCCGAGCATGCCGCCACCCTCGCCGTCTTCGACAAGATCGAGGCGACCAACGACAGCCAGACGACGATGCGCACGACGTTGCTGATGAAGCTGAAATATGCCCTCACCAAGCATGCGCACGAGGAGGAGGCGATCATCTACCCGGCGCTCCGGCAGGCCAATAGCGCCCATGACGCGGACGCCCTCAACGCCGAGCACGGCTATGTGAAGACCTATCTCTACGAGCTCGAGAACATGCCCAAGGACAGCCCGGAATGGCTGGCCCGGGTGCGCGACTTCCGCTCGATGCTCGAAGAGCATATCCGGATGGAGGAAGACGAGGTCTTCCCGGCCTTCAGGCAGGTGATGAGCGAAGAGCAGAATGCGAAGCTGACCAGCGCGATGAACAGGGAAGGCTTCAAGATGGCGTAAGTTTCTGCCTCCCTGCGAGCGAGCTCGTGGGGAGGCTAAAAAAAGGCCGGCGGGAATCCCTCCCCGCCGGCCCTTTGTTACGCCAACTGGCCGTGGCAGTGCTTGAACTTCTGGCCCGAGCCGCAGGGACAGGGCGCGTTCCGGCTGACGTTGGGCATGTCGGCTTCGGCAACCTCGAACGTCCCGGCCGGCATTTCCGGCCGGGCCGCCTGGAGCGGCGGAAGCCTGGAGAGAATCGCGCCGGTGCCGGCGTCGATATCGGCCGTGTCGTCCTCGCCGGTGAGCGGGTCGATATGGTGGGTGATGAAGTCCGGCAGCCCCTGCATGTCGTCGAACTGGTCCTCCGGCGGCCGCATCGTGAACGTCATCCGGCCGAGCCTGCCCGTGACGTCCTCTCGGATCGCGGCGAGCATGCGCTCGAACAGCTGGAAGGCCTCGTGCTTATATTCGTCGATCGGCTTGCGCTGGGCGTAGGCGCGCAGGTGGATGACCTGGCGAAGCGCGTCGAGCATCGCCAGATGGTCCTTCCAATAATGGTCGAGCGACTGGAGCAGCACCTGCTTCTCGATCTGGACCCAGGTCTCGGGCGGAATCTCCTTCGCTTTCTCCTCGACCTGCTCGTCGGCGAGCTTCTGGATCCGCTCGAGCAGCATCTCGGGGTCGACCGACTCCTCCTGGAGCCAGTCGTCGATCGGCGGCTGCAGGCCGAACACCTCCTCGACCCGCTCCTTCAGCGCCGGGATGTCCCATTGCTCGGGATAGGTGTTGGGCGGACAGGCCTCGCCGACGATGGCGTTGACCGTCTCCGCGCGCATGTCGGTGACCACGTCGCCCACGGTGGCGGCGTCGATGATGTCGGCGCGCTGCTCATAGATGACCTTGCGCTGGTCGTTCATGACGTCGTCATATTCGACGACCTGCTTGCGGATGTCGTAATTGCGCGCCTCGACCTTCTTCTGGGCGGTCTCGATCGCCTTGGAGATCCAGGGGCTGACGATCGCCTCGCCGTCCTCCAGATTCTTGTTCATCAGCCTGGCGAACATGGTCTGCGGCCCGAAGATGCGCAGCAGATCGTCGTCGAGGCTGAGGTAGAAGCGCGACAGGCCGGGATCGCCCTGGCGGCCCGAGCGGCCCCGAAGCTGGTTGTCGATGCGCCGGCTCTCGTGGCGCTCGGTGCCGAGAACGAACAGGCCGCCGGCGGCGATCACCCGCTGCTTCTCCTCCTCGACCTCCTGCTTGATCCGCTCGATGGCGCGATCCTTGTCAGGCCCGTCCTCCATGTCGCCGAGCTCGTCGCCGACCCGGAATTCGACGTTGCCGCCGAGCTGGATGTCGGTGCCGCGGCCGGCCATGTTGGTGGCGATGGTGACGACTCCGAGGCGTCCCGCCTGGGCGACGATATGGGCTTCCTGCTCGTGGAAACGGGCGTTCAGCACCTCGTGCTTGACTCCCTCCTTCGTCAGGAATTCGCCGAGCAGCTCCGACTTCTCGATCGAGACGGTGCCGACGAGCACCGGCTGACCGGTCAACTGCTTCTCCCGGATCGACTTGGCGATGGCGGCGAACTTGTCGTTCTGGTTCTTGTAGAATTCGTCGTCCTCGTCGATCCGCCGCACCGGCAGGTTGGTCGGGATCGTGACCACGTTCATCTTGTAGATGTCCCAGAACTCGGCCGCCTCGGTGGCCGCGGTGCCGGTCATTCCGCCGAGCTTGGGGTAGAGTCGGAAATAATTCTGGAAGGTGATCGAGGCCATGGTCTGGTTCTCGGGCTCGATGTCGACCCCTTCCTTGGCCTCGACCGCCTGGTGGAGGCCGTCGGACCAGCGCCGGCCCTCCATCATGCGGCCGGTGAACTCGTCGATGATGACGACCTTGCCGTCCTTCACGATGTAATCGATGTCGCGCTTGAACATGACGTTGGCGCGAAGCGACTGGTTGAGGTGGTGGACGACCAGCGTGTTCTCGAAGTCGTAGAGGTTGGAGCCGTGGAGCAGCCCGGCATCCTCGAGCAGGCGCTCCATCTTCTCGGTTCCGTCCTCGGTGAGGACGACCGATTTCTGCTTTTCGTCGAGCTCGTAGTCGGCCGGGTCGAGGCCCTTCACGATCGAGTCGACGCTCATGTAGAGCTCCGACTTGTCGTCGGTGGGTCCGGAAATGATCAAAGGCGTGCGCGCCTCGTCGATCAGGATCGAATCGACCTCGTCGACGATAGCGAAATTGAAGGCGCGCTGGACCAGGGCCTCGCGTTCGTACTTCATGTTGTCGCGAAGATAGTCGAAGCCGAACTCGTTGTTGGTTCCGTAGGTGATGTCCGAGCCGTAGGCCATCCGGCGCTGATAGTCGGTGAGGTTGGGAACGATGACGCCGACGGTCATGCCGAGGAAGCGGTAGATCTGGCCCATCCAGTCGGCGTCGCGGCGGGCGAGATAGTCGTTCACCGTGACGACGTGGACGCCTTTCCCTTCGAGCGCGTTCAGGTAGACCGCGAGCGTCGCGACCAGCGTCTTGCCCTCGCCGGTCCGCATCTCGGCGATCTCGCCGCGATGGAGGACGATTCCGCCGATCATCTGGACGTCGTAATGGCGCTGGCCGAGAGTCCGCCTGGCCGCTTCGCGCACCGTCGCGAAGGCCTCGGGCAGGAGCGCGTCGAGCTCCTCCCCTTCCGCGAGCCGGCGGCGGAACAGCAAGGTCTGGTTGGCGAGCTCGTCGTCCGACATAGCGGAGATGGTCGGCTCGAAGCCGTTGATCTTGTCGACGATCTTGCCGATCGAGCGGACGTATCGGTCGTTGGACGATCCGAAAATAGCTTTGGCGACTCCGCCCCACATATCGAAATCCTGTCGTGTTACGAATATTGCGAATGCGCCGGTGGCGCGCGGCGCCCGTGGGCGCCTGTCGAAGAAACGGCCCGCGGCGAGGCCGGGTCCGGCGGCCCGCTATTCCAGCCGGCGCTCGTCGACGGGAGCGGTCTGGGGTGCGATCGGCGCGGCCGCGAAGAAGGCGGGCGCCGACGCGGCGGCGAGGGTGCGGGCGACTGGACCGGCCGGTCTCGAGACATGGGCCGAAGCTTCCGCCGTCTGGGCGGCGAAACCGGCGGCCGCGCTCGCGGCGACGGCCGTGCGCTCGACCTGGCGCATTTCGACGGCCCGGTCGCCCGAGATCAGGCCGGTCAGGCCGGCGAGCATCGCCGAAAGGAAGAGCAGAAGTTCCAAAAGCCAGTTCCAGGTGGGGCGCTCACTTCGAGCGCCGCGCCGTCGGACATAGTGATTGAGGCCGCCGCAGTCCATGGGGCAGCCAAGGATTGACGCCGCCGCCGGCGAAAGCCTAGCGGCCTTCCATGACCGAACGTCTCGAAGGAGGCTGCGCCTGCGGCGCCGTCCGCTACCGGCTCCAGAGCGACCCTTTCGACGGCGGCTGGTGCCACTGCCGGACCTGCCAGCGCGTCTCGGGCGCGCCGGCGATGGTGTTCGCGAGCGTGCCGGACGGCGACCTCCTCTGGACCAGGGGCGCGGACGAAGTGAGGTCGTTCAGATCGTCGAGCTTCGGCCACCGCCTCTATTGCGGCTCATGCGGAACGCCCTTCCTGATGAAGGTCGACCACCAGCCCGAAACCGTCGATTTCAGCGTCGCGACGCTGGACGAGCCGGGAGCTGTGAGCCCCGGCTTCCACATCTTCTGGAGCAGCCGGGTGCACTGGTTCGAGCCGAAGGACGAGCTGCCCAGGCATGAAAAGTTCAGGCCCGATACGCGCGGCCTCGAGGGGACCGAGCCTCCGGGCGATTGACCTCATGTTCCCGGGCGGACGCCGGCGTCCAGCGGCACCGACGGACGGACCGGTCCCGGCCTTCGCCGGCAGGACGCTCAGACGACCCCGTCGCCGCCCTTCCCGTGCTTCGCCTGATAGTCGATGCCGTTGAGAACCTGCTCGAGCCAGCTCTGAAGCTGGGTCTTGGGCGCGGCGCCGACCTTGGTCGCGGCGATCTTGCCGTCGTTGAACAGGATCATGGTCGGGATTCCGCGGACACCATATTGGGCCGGAGCGGCCGGATTGTCGTCGATGTTGAGCTTCACCACGGTGACCCGCTCCGCCATCTCCTGGCCGATCTCCTCGAGCGCCGGAGCGATCATCCGGCAGGGACCGCACCATTCCGCCCAGAAATCGACGAGAACGGGCTTGTCGGAGGCGAGCACCTCGTCCTTGAAGGTGTCGTCGCTGACGGACTTGGTCATGGGAATCTCCTGAAGGGGTCGAATGCCATTTAGGGAGCCGGAGACGCCGGCTCAAGCACCGGCCGGTAGCGATCGAGAAGGCTTTCCGGCAGGTCGAACAGGACGGGCGCGGCCGTGTAGAGCAGTTTTGCCGCGACGGCACGGCCGGGGAAGATGACCTTCAAGGCTTCGGCATAGGCCGCCATCTGGCGGAGGTGCGGGACCGGTATGTCGTCGAGCGACCGGGGAGCGCGTCGGCCGGTCTTGAAATCGGCGACGAGGATCCGGTCGGCGCCGACGAGCAGCCGGTCGACGGAGCCGGAGACGACCACGCCTCCGGCGACCACCGCGGCGATCGGCGCCTCGGCGAGGGCGCCGGGCCCGAACAGCTCGGCATGGGCGGGATCGGCGATGAGCCGGCAGGCATCGTCGACGAGGCCGCGGCGGAGTTCCGGATCGTCGATCCCGGCGGAGCGCTCGAGCCAGCGCTCGGCGCGCTCCCGGCGCTGCCCGGGCGGGACCTCGGGGAGCCGCTCGAACAGGGAGTGGAGGAGCCGTCCGCGCTGGGCCGCCATCCGCATCGCCGGCGAGGGCGGCGGATCGGCGACGTCGTCCTCGCCCAAAGCGGAGGGCGCGAGCGGCCGCGGCGGCCGGGTCTCGGCGGGCGCCTGACGCCGGATCCAGTCCGGCAGAAGCCCTTCCGCGGCGGCCTGGCGGGGGGCCGCCTTGGTGAAGAACTCGGGATCGCCGAAGCGGCGGGCGCGGCCCCAGTGCGGATCGTCTTGCCACTCGGCGCCGAGGCCGAGCAGGGCGGAGTCGAGCGCGGTCCACCAGCTCGATCGCGGCGGCCCCTTGCGGTCGGCGGGGCCGAGGGCGCCGCCTATGTAGAGACGCTCCTCGGCCCGGGTGAGGGCGACGTAGAGGAGGCGCCAATGCTCCTCGCGCTCGCGGCGGTCGAGGGCGGCGAGCTGCGAGGCGAGCGGTTCGGCGAGCTCGTCCTTGCGGGGGCGGAAGATTGGGATGGAGGGGCCTTCGGGGGTGAGCGGAACGTTGGCGAAGGTGCCGCCGAAACCGCCTCCGCGGCGGTCCGGGTCGGAGCAGGCGTCGGCCAGGATAACGACCGGAGATTGCAGGCCTTTCGAGCCGTGGACGGTCATCACCCGAACCGCGTCGAGGGGGGCGGAAGGGTCGCGGACGATCTCCACTTCGCCGCGGGCGAACCAGTCGAGGAAACGCTGCAGCGAAGGGGCCGGGTTCGACTCGAAATCGAGGGCCGAGGAGAGCAGTTCCTCGATCGGATCGCGCGCCTCGTTCCCAAGCCTTTCCAGCAGCTTGCGGCGTCCTCTTAAGGTTCCGCTCAAGATCGTCTCGAAGAAGCCGTGGGGGGTCGCATAGTCCGCCATCGCGAGCAGCGCGTGAAGGCCCTCAAGGGTGGTCTGCAGAAGTTGGGGGTTCGCCTCGAACTGCAACTTTTCGCCACGGATGTTGGGCCAGAGCGGCCCTTCGCGGCGGAAGGACGCGGCGAACAGCTCGTCCTGCGTCCAGCCGAACAGAGGCGAGACCAGGAGGGCGCCGAGGTTGAGATCGTCGAGCGGCTGGATCGCGAAGCGGGCGGCGGCGAGCAGGTCCTGGACGGCGAGCGGCGCCGACAAAGCGAGCCGGTCGACGCCCGCCACGGGAACGCCTTCGGCATGGAGGCGGGCGACGATCAGCGAGGCGAGGTCGCCGCGGCGGCGGACCAGGACGAGTATGTCCTCGGGCCTGACCGGCCGCTTCTTGCTCCCGCCGCCGAGCATGAAGGGCTCGTCCGTCCAGCGTCGGATCTGGCGCGCGAGCCGGGCGGCATAGCGGCGCACCGAGCTGCTGACCCAGCCTTCCTCGCCCGCCGACTCGTCGAGCTCGGACGTTTCATCGCTGTGCGGAAGCCAGAGGGTGACCGAGCCGGGGCGGCCGAGATGGTGGCTCTCGTGCGGGTTGGGCGCCCGGGGCAGCCCCAGCGCCTCATGGCCCAGATCCTCGATCAGCCGGTCGACCGCGGCGAGGATGGGCGGGGAGGAGCGGAAGCTCAGGTCCACCGAAAGATCGAGGAAGTCGCGGCCGACCGCCTCGGCCTGGCGCGCGAACCAGGCGCGGGCGAACTCGAAGCTTTGCGGATCGGTGCCCTGGAACCCGAAAATGGCCTGCTTGTAGTCGCCGACGGTGAACAGGGTGCGGTGGCGCCCGCTCGCTCCCTCCCCAGCGAAAAATTCGAGGGTCAGGGCGCGCACGATATTCCACTGCGCCTCGTTGGTGTCCTGCGCTTCGTCGACCAGGATATGGTCGGTATTCTGGTCGAGCTTGTAACGCACCCATTCGCCCATTCCGGGGGTCATCAAAAGCCGCTCCGCGAGGCGGATGAGATCGTCGAAGTCGAGCACGGCATGGGCGCGCTTGGCCGCGGTCCAGGCCTCGGCATAGGCCTGGCCGGCGCGGAGGCCGGCGGCGAGGCAGGCGGTGAGCGCGGCGAGCCTGCGCATCGTCAGGAGCCGGGCGCAGCATTCGAAGGCGGCGGTGGCGAGCTCGATATACGTCTCGTCCTGCGGCGCCTGCCCCTTGGCGAAGCTGCGTATCTCGCCGTCAGCCTTGGCCCAGACGTTGTGGAGTCTGTCGAGCAGGCCGGCGCGCTCCGCCGGTCCGGCCGAGGCCCATTGCTCGCACAGGCTAGCGCGCTCGAGACCGTTCTTCGTTCCCCATTGGCTGTTGAGAAGTCCGATCCGGCGCAGCGCGGCGACGTCGAACATTTCGTCGCAGCATTGGCCGGCGATCGCCTCGTCCATGTCGCCGAGGGGAAGCCCGAAGGCGCGGCGGAGGCGGTCCTCGACCAGCTCGGGCGGGCCCAGCGACGCCATGGCGTCGGGCGCCCGGGCGCAGCGGCGGACGAAAGCCTCGGCGCCCCCCTCCCCCAGCCGGTGGCTCAGGGCCTGGATGTCCGCGAGCAGGGCGGAATCGCCGCGCTCCTCGGCCCTCACCAGCATCTCGGCCAGCGTCTGGCGGGCGAGCAACTGCTCCTCGCGGCCCTCGAGCGGCCGGAAGCCCGGCACCAGCCCCGCCTCGGCCGGGAAGGCGGCGAGAAGGCCTTGGGCGAAGGCGTGGATGGTCTGGATCCTGAGGCCTCCGCCGGCGGAGTCGAGGACCCGCGCGAACAGCCGCCGGGCCCGGGCGCGCGCCTTGGGATCATAGTCCTCGCCCAGCGCCCTCAGCTCGGCGGCGAGCTCGGCGTCCTTCAGCCTCACCCGATAAGCCAGCCGGCGATGGATCCGGTCCGCCATCTCGGCCGCTCCGGCCTTGGTGAAGGTCAGGCACAGGATCGAGGAGGGATCGACCCCGGCCAGCAGAAGCCGGAGCACCCGCGCGGTGAGGACGTGGGTCTTGCCGGTGCCGGCCGAGGCGGACAGCGCGGCATGCTCATCGGGCGCGGAGGCGGAGAGCTGCTCGGCTTCGAGAAGGGCGAGGGGGCGGAGGCGGCGGGGCATTGGAGCCTTGTCCACAAATCGCCGCACAATGAAAAGGAAAGCGAGAGCGCCTGAGTCCGAACCGGAAAATGAATCAGGTCGAGTTGCGCAACGCCGACTGGAAGGCCCTGACGAATTCGCCCATTTCTCCCAGCGGCGGGCCTTCCAATTCATGGCGTCCATCGGCATCGTCGATTTGCACGCGATGGAGGACTGAATCGCGAGTCCTCGACTCGGATTCGGGGGCCTGCGCCGCCAGCAGGGATTTCACGGCCGCCCGCAAATGCGCTGCCACCGGTTCGGGAAGATGATCGGTGTCGAGGGTGCGCGGCTTCGCGAGCCCCGGGAAAAAGGCGGCCCCCGTCATCGGCGTGGACAGCGTGATCTTCATCGTATCGAAATGGCCCCGGCCACGCGGGAGTTCAAGCTAGGCGGCCTGGACACCGACCGCCGCCCAGGCTTCCCGAACGGCGTTGACGTCTCCGGCCGTCGCGCCGGGAATGCGGCTCGCGGCGTCAATGGTGACCCGGGCGAAACGAGCGAAATCCGTATCCTCCTTGACCCGGGGATCGCGGACGGCCGCATACCAGATCTTGCCCGCCTTCTCCCACGCATAGCCGCCGATCGAACTGGCGACGAGATAGAAAGCCCGATTGGGGATGCCGGAATTGATGTGGACTCCCCCGTAATCCTGGAGCGTCTCCACATAATCGTCCATGTGGCCGGGCTGCTGATCGTCTCCCAGGACCGGGTCCTGAAATGCACTGCCCGGATTGCTCATCGAGCGAAGGGCGATTCCGTCGACCCCTGGCGCGAGTAGCTCCGAGCCGATCAGCCAATCCGCCGCTGCTGCGTCCTCGTTGCGGAGCCTTTGCTTGACGAGGCTTCCCCAGACGTCGGAGAGATGCTCGTCCAGCGCCCCGGGCTGCATCATGTAGACGAGGCCGGTCTCATGCTCGTTCACTCCGTGCCCGAGCTCGTGCGCGACGACGTCGAGCGAGAGAGTGAAGCGGAGCAGAGAGGTCCCGTCTCCGTCGCCGAAAATCATCCGCTGACCATTCCAGACAGCGTTCGAATAATGGTCGCCGAAGTGGACCGTGCCCTTGAGGCTGACGCCGGCGTCGTCGATCGAATTCCGGCCGTGGACCTCGCGAAAATAATCGTAGGTCTCGCCCAGGGCATCATAGGCCTCGTCGATGGCGGGATCTCCGCTGGGCGGACCGCCCTCGGCCCTTGCCAGCCGCCCGGGAAGCGACTCGGTATTGCCGGCGTCGTAGATGAAACGCTGCCGGTTCGGCAGCGACGCCAGCGCGGAAGCGATGCCTCGCCCCGGAGACAGGGCGCGAGCGAGGCTGGCAGCGGCGCGAAGGGATCGAAACGTCTGATCGGCACCTTTGGTGACGAGCGCCCAATCTCGCTGCTCCTCGGTCCCGTGGCGGGCGATCGAATCGAGCATGTAGGACGGGATGACGCAATGGACGGGATTCCTGCGGGAGCGGCGATTGCACACGGTGACCTCCTCGGTTCACGGCCGCGACCCTAATGAAGGAGAGAGCCGCGCATCGCGCGTGACGGGGATCACGCTGCCCCGGCGCTCCGCCGGATAAGAAATCTTCATGTGATGGAGGAATCAGATGAAGATCACACATGCCCTTCTGTCGGTCGCCGCTGTCGTTCCGCTGCTCGGCTCGCCCGCCCTCGGCCAGCCGAGCCTCGCCGATCAAAAGCTGCAAGCCGACATCGACAAGGCCAAGCTGGACATGGAGGCGGCGCGCCTGAAGATGCAGCTGGACCAGCAGACTGCGCTAAACACGGCGCTGGCAGCGGTGCGCGGTACCACGGGCGGGCAAGTCTCCGTGGACAAGCCCGAAGCCACGGCGGAAGGCCTGCTGCTCACCCGGCGGCTCTACACGGGGGCCGCCGCCCAGCTCGCCGACGCCACCGGCGACTTTCCAGCCGACAGCGTGCCCATCGTTATGTTCGGCACCGCAGCCCCGACGACCGCGGACTGGATCGCTTTCGACAATCTGGTCGGCCGTCTCATTCCGAAGGTTCAGACGGCAATCAATGATTGGGAGACCGTCGAGCGCATCCAACAGGCCCCAGCGGAGGCGAAGTCCTTCGGACGATCGGTGATTCCCGCGCTCGGGACGGCCGCCGCCGTCGCCAATGTCGTGACCAGCGTGGCCAGCCTGTTCAGGATCGACACCTCGATGGGAGGGACGCCCCTCACGGCGAACGACCAGCAGGTCCGGTCGATTCTCGCCAAGGCGCTCGCGGACAAGGGGTTCGAGGTCGACGGCTCCGGGCTGGAGATCGCCGGCGAGCCGGTGCGGGTCAAACGCCGACTGGCCACCCTCGACGGTCTCTACCGCCAAGCCCACATGCTCTACCACGAGCAATATCTGCCGAAGCTGGCAGAGGTGAAAAAGATCGAGGAATTGCCCGCGGCCGTCGCCTTGGCCGGCAAGCATCTCGAGGTCGCGATCGCCGATTATGAGACCCTCCAGAGGACCCTGTTCACCGCGGTCGAGGGGGTGTTGCCGGCGACGGTCATCGAACGGCAGGCGAAACTGGTGGACAATCCGAACCGGCCGATCGTCTATATCCGCAACCACAAGGCGGCGCTGACGACGCTTACCCGAAAGGGCTTTCTGACGACCCTCGGCTCCTCCGTGCCGGTCTACGTCAACGGCGCGGCCGAGATGGATTATCTGTTGATGTACCGGGGACGAGTGGAACCCGGAAGCGTCGTCTGCTCCATCCCGCGCACGCGCATGACCGCGCTGCACGGAGCCGAGATGAGGTGCGAGAGGCCGCTGCCCGCGACCGCGGCCGCAAACGCTTCGAACGGGTCCGCAGCCCGCGAGGCTCCGGGCGGCGGCACGAAAGCTTCGTCTGGCCAATAGCCGTACGCCAGGCCGGCAGCCGCCCGCGGATCGTCCAGTCGAATCTCGGGACTTGTGGGTTCGCGCGAGACGGATTGCCCGTCGGTCGTCGCGGCAAGAAAATCGTTTGCGGCGAAGCAAGCGAAGGAGACCGTCCCGCGTCGCAGCTCCAAGATTGAAGGATATTCCCCCGTTCGATCCTATTATGTTCCTTTGAGATCGAGCTGCGCCAAGAAGGAGCGGACGGATGGGTGCAATTGGTACGGGTTGGGCACTGGATACCGGCGGCAGCGCAGGCAATGGCTTCGGCCGTCTGCCCCAACTCCTCATCTTCGCGCTGCTGTTGCTGCTGCTCGCCGCCGGCTGCACGACCGCCCGCGCCCCCCACGCGCCGGAAACCTCCTTCACCGCCCGCTCCGATCTCAACGCCCTGAAGGCGAGGTTCGCCTCCGCCACGTCGATCTCGGATTATTACTCCCAGCCCGAGACTCGCGAGCGCCGAAACGAATTCATTGCCGGCCGCCTAGTCCTCTACGACCTCGCTTATGTCGACTGGGTCTCCCGCTTTCGTTTCGGGCGGGCGGCCGAATCGACGGTCCTCGACACCGCCACCCTGGGCGTGAACCAGGCGATCACGCTGTTCGGCGGCGCGCGCAACAAGGAGGTGCTCGGGGCGATCGGAGGGGCCATCGCCGGCACCCGCTCCTCCTACGAAAAGAATTTCTTCGACGAGGCTTCGGCGGGTGCGATCGCGGCTCAGATGAACGCCGAGCGCAAGGCGGCTCTGGTTCCGATCATGGCCGGGACGAGGGCGGGAATCGAGGATTATCCGCTGACGGCGGCGCTGGCCGACCTCGCCGCCTATCAGTTCGCGGGGACGCTCGACGGGGCACTGGCAGGGATCCACCGCGAGGCGGGGCTTAAGGAAGCCGAAGCGGTCGAGCGGCTCCAGCGCTATCGGAGCGTCGCCTTCGCCGCCGACGATTCCTCGGACCGGCTGCTCGCCTTCGTCTATCCGGGGATGGAGTCGGTGGATGGCGACGGCGTGGTTCGGGACCAAGCGGGAAATCCCGTCGAGAAAAATGCCGGCCGGGTCGCGGCCGTCGAAGCGGAGCTCGAGAAGCTGGAGCTGGACGGCCTCGCGATCGGGACTCTCCTGACCAGCGCCGACCTCGCCTCGGTGCGGGCGAGGATCGTCCGCAACCTGCAGATACCCTAGGAGGCGAGGATGGCGAAGAAACCGTGCGGGACGTGGATCGTCACGGACATACCGGAGGAGCGGGTCGGCCACGTCATGGCCGCCTACCGGTCCCAGGACCCGCGTAGCGTCGAGAAGGAGGCGCAGCCGGACGGCAGATGGAAGGTGACGGCGGTCTTCCCGGATTGCCCGGCGGGCGAGCCGAACAGCCGGGAACGAAGCCATTCGAGCGGGTGATTCGGCGGTAGCGTCGAAAGGAGGCCGTCCTGCGACGTCGGAAGCGGCTGGGATTTTCCGAAAATCTTTCTCACCAAAGCCGCAAAGCCGCGGAGAAGAGCTTGGCCGCGACTCGGGGCGCGGCCCCTAGATCGCCTCCCCCGCCGCCGCTCCGCTCGCCCAGGCCCATTGGAAATTGTAGCCGCCCAGCCAGCCGGTGACGTCGACCGCCTCGCCAATGGCGTAGAGGCCGGGGACCTTCACCGCTTCCATGGTGCGCGAGGACAGGCCCCGGGTGGCTACCCCGCCGACCGTCACCTCGGCCTTGGCGAAGCCTTCGGTGCCGTCGGGGGTGAAAATCCATTGCGACAGGCGGCGCTCGGCTTCGTCGAGCTTGCGGTCGGGGAGGTTGGCGAGCTCGCCGGCCAGGGCGAGACGTTCGGCGAGGGCCTCGGCCAGGCGTTCGGGCAGGTGGCGGCCGACGATGGTCTTCAATCCGGCGCGGGGGGCGGAGCGCTTCGCCTCGCGAAGCCAGCCCCGCCCGGCGCCGGGGACGAAGTCGATTGAGATCGGCTCGCCGGGGCGCCAGTAGCTGGAGACCTGGAGGATGGCGGGGCCGGAGAGGCCGCGGTGGGTGAACAGGGCGGCTTCGCGGAAGGCCGCCTTGCCGGCGGTGGCGATGACCTCCGTCGAGACCCCCGACAAAGCCTGGAACAGCGCTTCGTCGCGGCTGAGGGTGAGCGGCACGAGCGCCGGTCGCGGCTCGACCACCTTGAGGCCGAAGCGGCGGGCGAGGTCATAGGCGAAGCCGGTGGCGCCGAGCTTCGGGATCGAGGGGCCGCCGGTGGCGATGACGAGAGCGGGCGCCTCGGCGATCCGCGGACCGAAAGCGATCCGGAAGCGGGCGTCGGCATGTTCGATGCCGGCGATTGGACGGCCGAGCGCGAACTCGACCCCGCCCCTGTCGCACTCGTCCCGGAGCATCGCGACGATCTGGCGGGCCGAGCCGTCGCAGAAGAGCTGGCCGAGGGTCTTCTCGTGCCAGGCGATGCCGTGCCGCTCGACGAGGGCGAGGAAGTCCGCGGGCGTGTAGCGGGCGAGTGCGGAGACGGCGAAATGGGGGTTGGCGGAGAGGAAGCGGTCCGGCGCGGCGTGGAGGTTGGTGAAGTTGCAGCGGCCGCCGCCCGAGATCAGGATCTTCTTCCCCGGAGCGTCGGCATGGTCGAGGAGAAGGACCCGGCGGCCCCTGCGGCCGGCGACGGCGGCGCACATCATCCCCGCCCCGCCGGCGCCGAGGATGATGACGTCGTAGCTTTCCGGCTTCACGCTTGGGGACGGCGATGGCGCATGGCGCCGCCTAGCCCGGTCCGCCGAGCAGTGCCACCCAGCCCACAAGCATTGTCCAGTGAAGAACGCCCCCGGCCAGATCGAGCGGGTGGCGAGGGCGAGCCGGGCGCGGGCCAGGCCGAGCGCGAAGGTGGCGGCGAGGAACCACGGGTACTTCTCCGAACGTCTCGGCTCCCCAGGCGTCGAACCCGAGCGCCCGAACGGGCGTCCGTTCATCGGGCGGTCAGGAAACGGACGGCAGATTCCGGGCGGGCCGGAGGTGATTGAATCGCCCTTCCGGGCCGCTTGCATCCCCTGTTCCAAGGAGCCTGCCCGTGCTCAAGCAGATCGCCCTTGCCTTCGCCGCTTCGGCCACCGCGCTCGTCGCGCTCCCCGCCGAAGCCGAGGCCCGCCACCGCCACCACAACCGCAGCCGGGTCGTCGTCCATATCGGTACCGCGCCGGCTTATCACGGCGGCTATTACGACCCCTATTACGCTCCTTATTACGCCCGCCGCTATCCCGTCCGCCGCTACTACAGCCGCGGCTATCACGACCCTTATCACGGCCGCCGCCACTATCGCGGCCGCTATTATGACGGCTACGATTGCCGGCGGCGCGGCGGCGGCACGGCCGGCGCCGTCGTCGGAGGCGCGGTCGGAGCCCTCCTCGGCCGCGAGATCGGCCGCGGCGGCCGCCACGGCTATTACCGCTACCGCCGCGGCGGCGGCACCACCGGAGCCATCGTCGGAGGCGCCGCCGGCGCCCTGATCGGCCGCGAGATCGCCCGCAGCTGCTGAGGATCGGGGACAGTCACTCGTGACTGTCCCCTTTCACTGCCGCGCCCGCTCCGCCTCGGCGGCGAGGAGACCGGTCTCGCGCTCGGGCACCATCCAGCGGCTCTCCCGGATCTCGACGCTGTCGAAGATGCCGGGGTCGAAACAGGGATCGCCGGGCCGATAGGAATCGAGCGCGGCGCGG
>JASLBD010000041.1 GCA_030146745.1 Allosphingosinicella sp.
ACCATCCGGGTCTCCGGCGCCGGGTGGGTCTCGAGCAGCGAGTAGCGGCGGCGGTAGCGTTTGCGGCGCATGGCGGCGCTCGCCCGGCTTTCCTCGATCAATTGCTGCCAGGTCTCCGGCATCGCCATCGGGTCGTAGCCGACCTCGCTGATCTGGAGCAGCCCGATCGCGTCGGCCTCGGCCTCAAGCTCGCGGCTGTAGGACAGGAGGGAGAGGATGGTCCCGAACTGGGCGAGCTGGACGAGGTCGCCGGCATAGAAGCCGCCGGCCGCTCCGCCCACGCCCGCGCCCATGGCGAGGAAATTGAGCGCCGCGGTCTTGCGCTTCATGTCGCGCCATATCCGGATTTGGTGGCGGCGAAGGAAATGTCCCGCCTCGTGGGCAATCACTCCGGAGAGCTGCGCCTCGTCCCGCATGCGCAGGAGGAGGCCGGTGAAGACGACCATGAAGCCGGTAGGCGCCATGAAGGCGTTGAACTCGGGGATATGGGCGACGTAGACCCTCAGGTCCTTCGCCGCCGGGCCGCCGACCCGCTCGGCGAGGCCGCCCAGATAGGAAGCCAGCTCGGGGTCCTTGAGCAGCAGGTTCGAGCCGGCAATCTCCTGCTCGACCCGCTCGAATTGCTGCCACATGCCTAGCTCGTCCTTGGCGGTCGGTCGGTGGCCGGGCCCGATCAGCGGCTTCATCGAGCGCGGCGAAATGCGGGCGTCGGCGGCGCCGACCGTGCCCAGGCAGCAGGCGCAGCCGAAGGCGCCGAGCACCGAGCGCCGGCTGAGCGCGACGCTCACCGCCTCGCCCTGACGTGGCGCCCGGCCTTCATCCGCCCGAGCAGGCGCTCGACCATCTGCGCGGCGCCCTCCGGCGTCCTGATGTCGCCGAAGCCGACTCCGGGCATCATGCTCTGGGTCTGGAGGACGTTGAACCAGGCGACCTCGCCGGTCCTCAGATCGACGAGCGACGCGTAGGCGGACTGGCCGCCGCCGCCCTGGGGCGCGCAGAAGCCGACGAAGCAGCCGGCGATCCCGAGCACCTGAAGGGCGACCCGTCCGGTCGACGCGAAGCTGTCCTGGGCGTGGAGGAACAAGGCATAGTCCATGCCGGTGGCCCTGCCGAACTTCACCGCCTCGTCGCCGAGCGTCCAGTCGATCCCGCGGCGGCGCTTGGTCGGAAGCTCCGCGCCCATATATTTGTGGAGCGCGATCGAATTGCCGACGGCGGCGTGGAGCCTTTCCAGGTCTGCGACCGTCTGCTCGTCGACTCCGGGGATCCCGCCGCGGGTCTCGAGGATCCGGGTGCGGCCGCCGCGGCCGGCCTGCTGGTCGGCCAGCGCCTTGAGGAGGTTGGCCCGCGCCTTTTCCGTCCAGTCGGCCCTGGGCTCGACCATTCCGCCGGCGGTGACGAGCCCGACGGTGACGTCCGGGCGCATCACGATCAGGCTGTAGTCGCCCTGCGGCGGCTCGAACTCGACGTCGGCGATCTGGCGCGTCTGCACACAGGCGGACAGGGCGAGCGAGGCGGAAGCCAAGGCAATGAACGGGCCGCGAAGCATGGACTTGCTCCTCGAGGGGGACGGCATGACGGGAAAAATCTCCGTCCCTGAACGACTTGCCGCCAACGCTTCGGTTGCGCGGGCGTTCCGGCCGCGTTTCGAACGCACCCTTCCCTGGAATGCCCCCCTCCCTGCAGGGAGGGGAGGCTCTCAGGCGACCCCTCGCCGAATTCGGTGCCAGGCACCGACGGTTAAGGGGTTGAAATTTTTAGGGCGCCTTTCACTCGCCGGAGCCCAGGCTTCGCTGGGGCGACGAGAATCACGCCGCCTCGTCCCAGACGTCCTGGCGGGCCGGGTGGGTGGTGACGAACAGGCCGGCGCCGGTGCGCGCCGTCTCGGCGAGGGCGAGGGCAGTGCCGCAGAAGCCGCACTCCGCCGAAAGACGGCCGATATACCAGTGGCTGCGCCCGCAGGCCGGACAGCGATTGGCCTCGCCCGGATGATACAGGACCTGGAACCCGCGCCGGGCCGGATCATGGGGGTAGCTCCGGCCGCCTTCGATCGTCGTCAACATCGTTCATTCCCTCAACTCACCACAGCGACGGCTGCGATGAACCGTTCTTTTCCATCGACCGATTGAACGCAAGATGAATGTTGCGGGAGTGACACAATCGAAACCATTTACTGGCGCGGCGGTGACACACTCGGCACAGGAGGGCCGATTTTCACCCTCATTCCCGCGAAAGCGGCAATCCGGCCCGGAGCGAGAACTGGATTTAGTCGCGTCCGCGGGAATGACGAAGGACGAATCGAATCGAGGCCCTCAAGCTTCACCCGCGCACGAGGTTGTGCTTAAGCCGGCGCCGAAAGGCGGGTGGCGATGATCTATTTCGAGGATTTGGAGATCGGCAAGGAAACCGAGTTCGGGCGCTATGAGGTGACTCGGGAAGAGGTGCTGGACTTCGCCCGCAAATACGACCCGCAGCCCTTCCATCTTTCCGACGAGGCGGCGGCCAGGACCCATTTCGGCCGGCTCGCGGCCAGCGGCTGGCACACCTGCGCGATGACGATGGCGGTGATCGCCCGATTCGTGGTCCGGGACGAGCAGGCGGGGCTTGGATCTCCGGGCGTCGACGAGCTGCGCTGGCTCAAGCCGGTCTATCCGGGCGATACGCTCACCGTTCGAAGCACGATCGTCGACAAGACGCCGTCCCGAAGCAAGCCGGACCTCGGCTCCTTCCGCTCCGCGACAATGGTCAGCAACCAGGACGGAATCCCGGTGCTCAGCTTCACCTCGATCGTGCTGATCCGGAGGCGGCCGGAAGGCTGAAATCCGGCCTTCCGTCATTGCGAGAAGCCGAAGGCGACGAAGCAATCCCGGCGCCGCACCGGATTGCTTCGCCACGCTCGCAATGACGGTCAGTCGCGCCGGTCGCGCCGGTTCTCGCGCCTCAGCCCGCGCCGGTCCTGGCGCCCCTCGCGGCGGAATTCGCGCCGGTCCTGCCGGCGGTCCTGGCGGAACTGCTCGCGGGTGACGGTGCCATTGCGGAGCGCCTCGCGGTCCTGCTGCCGCTCGCCGCGGAACTCGGTGCGGTCGCCGCGGCGGTCCTGCCGGTAGTCGCGCCAATTCTCCCGCATCTCGCGCCGGTCCTCGCGCCATTCGCCGCGGTCCTGGCGCCACTCGCGCCGGTCGCCCCGGTCCCAGCCGTCCCAGCGCTCCCAGCGCCGGTCGTTCCAGTTGCGGCCGCCATAGCGGCTGCGGCGGCTCTCCCAATAGCGGCGATGGTCGTCGTTCCAGCGATGCGCCCGGCGGTAGCGGTCGTAGACGTAGACGCCGTAGCCGGGATAATAATAATTACCGTACCAGCCGTACCAGGGGTCGTAGCTGCCGCGTCCGTAATGGCAGTCGCCGTAATAGGGGTCGCAATAACCGGAGCTGCCGTAGCCGACCGAGACTCCGCCATAGCCGTAGCCATAGTCGTCGTAGGTGGTGCAGGCGGAAAGGCCGAGGCCGGTGGCGAGGACGAGGGCGGCGGTGCGGAGACGAAACAGGGGCATGAGCGACTCTCCCGAAAAGACGCAGACGGCCAAAAAATCCGCCTTTCGGCGTGAACCGTCGGTGAACGGTTAACCCATTGGAAAGGCGTAAGTTCCGATCCGTCGCCCCAGCGCAGGCTGGGGCCCCCGGGGGTGAAAGGTACCGGCGGTCCTCACCCGCTGGGGCCCCAGCCTTCGCTGGGGCGACGGCTACTCCCCCTCGAACGCGACCAGGCTGTGCACCTTCATCCCAGCCTCGCGAAGCCGTGCTCCGCCGCCGAGGTCCGGCAGGTCGATGATGAAGACGGCTTCGCTCACCCGGGCCCCGGCGCGGCGAAGCAGCCGGGCGGCGGCGAGCGCGGTTCCGCCGGTGGCGAGCAGGTCGTCGGCGAGCAGGACCGTCTTCCCGGGCGCGCAGGCGTCGACGTGGATGGCGAGCCGGTCGGTGCCGTATTCGAGCGCATAATCCTCGGCGATCGTGGCGCCCGGCAGCTTGCCATGCTTGCGGACGAGGAGCAGGCCGGCGCCGAGCCTCTGGGCGAGCGCGGCGGCGACGACGAAGCCGCGCGCCTCGATGCCGGCGACGAGGTCGGTCGGGCCGGCGATCAGCGCGGCCAGCCGCTCGATGGAGGCCGCGAAGCCGCGCGGGTCGAGCAGCAGGGTGGTGACGTCGCGGAACTGGATCCCCGGCCTGGGGAAATCCGGGACGGTCCGGATCAGCGCCTTGAGGTCGTCGTTGGCGGCCCCGGCGCCGATGGGGACAGTCACTTTTCCGCACTCCCTGCCAGAATGGTCGCTGCCGTGCGAAAAGTGACTGTCCCTTTTCTGGCCCTACCCCGCGATCCCCGCGTCGCGCTTGGCCTCGTCGCTCTTCGCCATATTCTCCGGATCGAGCGGACCCGTCTCCCGCACCCGGCGGCTGGCGCCGCCGTGCCAGATGTTCTGATAGGCGAGATAGGAGAGGATTGTGGCGAAGAGCAGGAAGATCAGCACCGCCCAGCCCGCGGCCTTGCGGTTCTCGAGCTTGGGCTCGGCCGTCCAGGCCAGGAAGGCGCTGACGTCCTTCGCCATCTGGTCGGCGCTCGGGTTGGTGCCGTCGGCATAGCCGACCTGCCCGTCGCGAAGCGGCGGCGGCATGGCGATGTTGAGGTTCGGGAAATAGGGGTTGAAATAGGTCCCCTCGCCCGGCCGCGAATCCTCGGGCAGGTCGGCGGGCGGGTTGCGATAGCCGGTCAGGAGCGAGGCGATGTAGGCGGGGCCGCCGTGGCGGGCCTTGGTGATCAGCGACAGGTCCGGCGGAAGCGCGTTGCGGTTGGCGGCGCGGGCGGCGACCTCGTTGGGATAGGGATCGGGGAATTTGTCGGCCGGGAGCGCCTTGCGGGTGCTCGCCTCGCCGGTCTTCGGATCGACCGAGGGTACCTGGATCTGCCACTGGTCGGCGATCGCCTTGACCTCCTCCTCGCCGTAGCCGAGGTCCTCGAGGTTGCGGAAGGCGACGAAATTGAGGCCGTGGCAGGAAGCGCAGACCTCCTTGTAGACTTGGAAGCCGCGCTGGAGCTGCTGCCGGTCATATTTGCCGAAGGGCCCGTCGAAGGAGAAGGCGACGTCGCGCGGCTCGATGTGGAAGCGGTGCTCGACGCTCTCTTCATGCTCTTCGGTGACATAGGCGTAGACGCCCCAGCCGAGCGAAACGCTGGCGACCAGCACGAAGCCGAGGCCGATGAGGATGCCGAGCAGGCGGACCATGTGTCGTCTTTCCCTTATTCAGCCGCGGTGGCCGGCCGGACTCCGGAAAGGTCCGCGGGCGCCGCCTCGCGATCTTCCCCGTGTAGCACGCTTTCCGAGATGGAATTGGGCAGCGGCAAAGTCCGTTCGGTCCAGCTCAGGATGGGCAGGATGATGAGGAAATGGGCGAAGTAATAGATGGTCGCGACCTGGCTGATCATCACATAGGGCTCTTCCGCCGGAAGGCCGCCGCACCAGCCGAGCACGACGATGTCCGCCATCAGTATCCAGAAGAACTGACGGAAGCGCGGCCGGTAATTGCCCGAGCGGACCGGCGAGGGATCGAGCCAGGGCAGGAAGAACAGGAGGACGATCGCCCCGAACATGGCGAGCACGCCCCACAGTTTCGCGTCCAGGATGAAGTCCACCGTGAAGGCGCGAAGGATCGCGTAGAATGGCCAGAAATACCATTCCGGAACGATGTGCGCCGGAGTCGAGAGCGGGTTGGCGGGGATGTAATTGTCGGCATGGCCGAGATAGTTGGGCGCGAAGAAGGTCACCGCCGCCAGCAGGATCAGGAAGACGCCGAGGCCGAAGCCGTCCTTGGCGGTGTAATAAGGGTGGAAGGGCAAAGTGTCCTGCGGACCCTTGACGTCGACTCCCGTGGGGTTGCCCGAGCCCGGAATGTGAAGCGCCCAGATGTGGAGGATGATCACCCCCGCGATCACGAACGGCAGCAGATAATGGAGCGAGAAGAAGCGGTTCAGGGTCGCCTGGTCCGGCGCGAAGCCGCCGAGCAGCCAGGTCTGGATCGGCTCGCCGACCAGCGGGATCGCTCCGAACAGGCCGGTGATCACCTTGGCGCCCCAGAAGCTCATCTGCCCCCAGGGAAGCACGTAGCCCATGAAGGCGGTCGCCATCATCAGCAGCAGGATGACGAGCCCGAGCATCCAGACCAGCTCGCGCGGCGCCTTGTAGGAGCCGTAATAGAGGCCGCGGAAGATGTGGATGTAGGTGACGATGAAGAAGAAGCTGGCGCCGTTGGCGTGAAGGTAGCGAAGCAGCCAGCCCTGGTTGACGTCGCGCATGATGTGCTCGACCGACTGGAAGGCCATGGCGTCCGCGGGCACGTAATGCATCGCCAGGACGATGCCCGTCACGATCTGGATGACCAGGGCGATCCCGGCCAGAACCCCGAAGTTCCAGAAGTAATTGAGGTTGCGCGGCACCGGATAGCCGCCGCCCACCGCCCCGTAGACCAGGCGCGGAAGCGGCAGGCGCTGGTCGATCCAGCGCATGAAGCCGCTCTTGGGACGATATTCCTCTGCCCAGGGGAAGCTCATCTTATGCCTCCTCGCCGACGGTCACGACGGTATCGGACGTGAATGCATAGGCCGGCACCTCGAGATTCTTGGGGGCCGGGCCTTTGCGGATGCGGCCGGCGACGTCGTAATGCGAGCCGTGGCACGGGCAGAAATAGCCGCCATATTCGCCCTTGTTCTCGCCTTCCGCCACGCCCAGCGGGACGCAGCCGAGATGGGTACACACGCCCATGGTGATCAGCCATTGCGGCTTGCCCTCGGCGGTCCGCTCGGCGAGCGACTGCGGGTCGCGAAGGTCGCCCGGCATCTGCATTCCCGCCGCGATCTCGGGCGGGGTCAGGTGGCGGATGAAGAGCGGCTGCTTGCGGAAGATGGTCTTGATCGCCTGGCCGGGCTGGATCGCCGACAGGTCGATCTCGATCGACGCCAGGGCGAGCACGTCTGCCGACGGGTTCATCTGATTGACCAGCGGGTAGAGCGTGACCGCCGCGCCGACTCCGGCGACGCTCACCGCCGCGATGTTGATGAAGTCGCGCCTGCGCATGCCCTCGTCGGGGCCCGCGGCCAGCGTTTCATCGCTGTGTTCAACCGTCGCCATAATGTCCTTCAGCGCTTCGAACAGGGATGCACGGGGAGGAAGTGCCCGCGCAGCGCCGCGCCGAAGGGAGGACGAGAGCCTCCCCCGAGCGGCTTGGCGCGCCTGATAGACGCGTGGGCGAGTGTTTGCCAACCGTCATTTTGTATTCTCCCCGAGCTTGCTCGGGGAGGGGGACCGCGCGACGCGCGGTGGAGGGGAAATGGAGGCGGCGACGCGCGTGAGGCGAGGCTCTTTGCCGGCTGGGCCGTGTGGCTGCGACGGCTGATCTGTCATTCCGGGCTTGATCCGGAATCCATCTTCCTTTCGTGACTTTGGCGAGTTGGAGAAGGTGGATCCCGGATCAAGTCCGGGATGACGGCTTTTTGCCGCGCGATATCAGAGCGGGAAAGCGTGACCGTGGAAGCGGTTCTTCGATAAGGGCGCTGGCGTTTAATCGATTT
>JASLBD010000061.1 GCA_030146745.1 Allosphingosinicella sp.
GCGCTCGGCCGGGGAGTCGTCGATCACGGCTTCATGATGCCGTCCGCCGTCGGCGGCCTCGGCCTGGGCGTCATGGCGGGCTCGCTGACCCTGCACGGGGACGCCATGGGCACGGTCTACACGGTCCTCGGAGTCGCCATCCTCGCGCTCGGCCACGATCTCAACCGCCGCGCGGTGATCTGATCTGATCGTCGCCCCAGCGAAGGCTGGGGCCCCGGGGGGTGAAGAATGCCGGCGCCTGTCACCCGGCGGGGTCAGCCTGCGCTGGGGCGACGCCTCTCCCTTGTTCCGGCTCCGCAAAAGCCTTACCTTGCGCCCATGGCGCATCACCACCACCATGAAGCGCACGAGGGCGCTTCCCTCATGCAGGCGGCGCAAAGCTCGATGGAGAAATCGGGCGAGCAGTGGACCCAGATGCGGTCGGCCGTCTTCGAGGCCTTGGCCGGCTTCGACCGGCCCGCTTCAGCCTACGACATCGCCGACAAGGTCAGCCAGTCGCAGGGCCGGCGGGTCGCCGCGAACAGCGTCTACCGGATCCTCGACCTGTTCGTCGGCGCCAACCTCGCCCGCCGGGTCGAGAGCGCCAACGCCTATGTCGCCAACGACCATCCCGATTGCCTGCACGACTGCATCTTCCTGATCTGCGACACGTGCGGCAACACCACGCATCTCGACGACGACAAGCTCTCGGGCGGAGTCCGCGCGGCGGCCGCTCAGACGGGCTTCACGCCCGACCGGCCGGTGATCGAGGTTCGGGGAACCTGTCCGGAGTGCAAAGAGGGCTGAGACCTCGCATTTCTCCTTCTTCCGCGCAAAGCGGGAGAGGGGCTGGCGCGCTCGACCTGCTTGGCCGGAGCAGCGCCCTGGACGCGAGGCTTTGACCGGCCGCCTTTGCCTGCTGCGGGAGCGGCCGCGGCGCCCTTGCCGCCGCCCTGCAGCGCGGCGAGCCGCTGGGCGATCGCCGCCTCCTCCTGGAGCGCTTCGAGCTCCGCCACCTTGGCAGCGGTTTCCGGGCCGGCCCGGCCGCCGCCCAGGCCGCCGGCCGCGTCCATGGCGCGCTCGAAGGCCTCCTGCGCCCGCTCGGCCCGGCGCTGAAGCGCCGAATCCGGCGATCCGGGAGCGAGACAGGCCGTCCCGAGCCGCCGCCGGCATAATGGGCGCCGACTCAAGGCCGCGTAAAGCGCGCCCGGCCTGCCTCGCGCGACCGGCGCCGGGGAGACAGGTTCCAGTCATATAAGCCATTGTAATTGCGGCCGCCCGGACGGAGAATGATCCGTCGCCGAGGGGCTGGCCGATGATGTTGCGTCTTGAACCGGAGAAACGGGACCGCCTGAAATCTGCGGGTGTGGTCGGGCTGATTCATGCCCTCATCGGCTATGTCCTCCTCACCGGCCTCGGCTACGACCCGGCGGCCGCGGTTCCGGAGGCCATGAAGCTCCTCAACCTGGCCGAGGAGCCGCCGCCTCCGCCGCCGGCCAAGCCGGCGCGCCCCGACATCGAGAAGAAGACCCGCAAGGCCAAGCCCAAGAATGCCGAGGGCGCCGCCTCGCCGGCGAACCTGCGCAACACCCCGACCCAGATCGTCGCGCCGCCGCCCGAGATCCGACTGCCGGTGCCTCCGGTCATTCCGACCGCTCCGGTGGCCGGGCAGGGGAGCGCGATGGCGGCGGGTGCGACGAACGTGCCCGGGCCCGGCACCGGGAGCGGCGGCATCGGCAACGGGCTCGGCAGCGGCCGCTTCGGCAACGGCACGGGCGGCGGCGGAGGCGGCGGCCTTGGCACACGCGCCCGCTGGCTCAGCGGAAGCATCGACGGTTCCGACTATCCCGACGGTGCCTACCGGGCGCGCCGCGGCGGCACCGTGCACCTGCGCTTCACCGTCGCCCCCACCGGCCGCATCAGCGACTGCGCCGTGACCCGCTCGAGCGGAAGCCGGGAGCTCGACAACGTCACCTGCCGCCTCATCGTCAGCCGCTTCCGCTACCGGCCCGCGCGCAACGCCGAGGGACGGCCCATTCCCTCCACGGTCGTCGGCGAGCATGTCTGGGAAGTGGCGCCGCAGCCGCCGGACCGGTGGATCGAGCCGGACATCGAGGAGCCGGTGGACTAAAGGCGGTCTTGCGCCCCTGCATTCGTCATGCACAACTTCCTCATTCGACACCTCGCCCGCTTTGGGCTAGCGGGGCGTCGCGACAGGGACCATATCGCCGCCCATGACCGACCGCCCGATCACGCCGCTACTCGACACCGCCGGCACCCCGGCCGAGCTTCGTCGGCTGAAGCCCGCGCAGCTTCGCCAGCTCGCCGACGAGCTTCGCGCCGAAACCATCTCGGCCGTCTCCGTCACCGGCGGCCATCTCGGCGCCGGCCTCGGCGTCGTCGAGCTGACCGTGGCGCTCCATTATGTCTTCGACACGCCGGCCGACCGTCTGATCTGGGACGTCGGCCACCAGGCCTATCCGCACAAGATACTGACCGGCCGCCGCGACCGGATCCGCACACTTCGCCAGGGCGGGGGCCTGTCCGGCTTCACCCGGCGCTCGGAAAGCGAATACGATCCGTTCGGAGCGGCGCACAGCTCGACCTCCATCTCCGCCGCTCTGGGCTTCGCCGTCGCCAACAAGCTCGCCGGCCGGCCGGGCCGGGCGATCGCGGTGATCGGCGACGGCGCCATGTCGGCGGGAATGGCCTATGAGGCGATGAACAACGCCCAGGTCGCCGGCAACCGGCTGGTCGTCATCCTCAACGACAACGACATGTCGATCGCGCCTCCGGTCGGCGGCCTCTCGCACTATCTCGCGCGGCTGGTCTCCTCGCCCAAATATCTGACCCTTCGCCACCTTGCCCAGAAGGTCGCCCGCAAGCTGCCCAAGCGCCTCCACGTCATGGCCCGGCGCTGGGAGGAATATTCGCGCGGCTTCTGGACCGGCGGCACCCTCTTCGAGGAGCTGGGCTTCTATTATGTCGGCCCGGTCGACGGCCACAATATCGAAGGGCTCGTCCAGATCCTCGAGAACGTCCGCGACGCCGACGAAGGGCCGATGCTGGTCCACGTCGTCACCAAGAAGGGCAAGGGCTACGGCCCGGCCGAGGCGGCGGCGGACAAATATCACGGGGTCCAGAAGTTCGACGTGATCTCGGGCGAGCAGGCCAAGGCGGAGCCGGGCCCGCCGAGCTACACCGGGGTCTTCGCGAAGGCGCTGACCGCCGAGGCGACCCGCGACGACAAGGTGGTGGCGATCACCGCGGCGATGCCGTCGGGCACCGGCCTCGACAAGTTCGGAGCCCTGTTCCCCGACCGCATGTTCGACGTCGGGATCGCCGAGCAGCACGCCGTCACCTTCGCCGCCGGCCTCGCCGCCCAGGGTTACCGCCCCTTCTGCGCCATCTATTCGACCTTCCTGCAGCGCGCCTACGACCAGGTCGTCCACGACGTCGCCATCCAGAACCTCCCGGTCCGCTTCGCCATGGACCGCGCCGGGCTGGTCGGCGCCGACGGCGCCACCCACGCCGGCAGCTTCGACCTCGCCTACCTGTGCACCCTGCCCAATTTCGTGGTGATGGCGGCTGCCGACGAGGCCGAGCTCGTCCACATGACCCACACCATGGCCCTCCATGACGAGGGCCCCATCGCGCTCCGCTACCCGCGCGGCAACGGCATCGGCATCCCCTTGCCGGACGTCCCGGAGCGGCTCGAGATCGGCAAGGGCCGGATCGTTCGCGAGGGCAAGAAGGTGGCGATCCTCTCGCTCGGCACCCGGCTCGAGGAGGCCTTGAAGGCGGCCGAGGCGCTCGAAGTCCGCGGCCTTTCGACCACCGTCGCCGACCTGCGCTTCGCCAAGCCCCTCGACGAGGCGCTGATCCGCCGGCTGCTCACCAGCCACGAAGTCGCGGTCACGGTCGAGGAGGCGGCGATCGGCGGCTTCGGAGCCCACGTCCTCACCCTGGCCAGCGACGAAGGCCTGATCGACGGCGGCCTCAAGCTTCGCACCCTGCGCCTGCCGGACCGCTTCCAGGACCAGGACAAGCCCGAGAAGCAATATGCCGAGGCCGGCCTCGACGCCGACGGAATCGTCGACGCCGTGCTGAAGGCGCTCAGGCACAACAGCGCCGGCGTCGTCGAAGGCGCGCGCGCGTGATCGCGGGCGGGCGCCCGTGGCTTCTGGCGGCCTGTGCGGCATTTCTTCCCGTTTCGCCGGGGATTGCGAAGCCGAAGCCGCCGGCGCAGCCGTTGAGCGTCGTCTCCG
>JASLBD010000069.1 GCA_030146745.1 Allosphingosinicella sp.
GGGGTGAGGAAATCCGAGCCCGCGCCCACCGCCACGGCCATCAGGAAGGCTTCCGGCCGGTAGCCGAGCCCCGCCGCGAAGCTGGCGGCGATCGGCGCCATGACCAGCACCGTCGCCGCATTGTTGAGGAACGGGGTGACGGCCATCGCCGCGACCATGATCAGTGCGACCGCGCCCCAGGCGGGCAGGGTCGCCGCCATTCCCGACAGATGATAAGCGATCAGCTCGGTGGCGCCGGTGGTCCGAAGCGAGTCCGACACCGGGATAAGGGCGGCGATCATCACCAGGATCGGCCATTCGATCCGCGCATAGGCCTCGCGCGCGGGCAGTGCGCCGGTCAGCATGATCAGCGCCGCCGCCGCGAAGAAGGCGACGGCCACCGGCACCCAGCCGATCGCGGTCAGGCCCATGGCGGCCGCGAGGATGGCGAGCGGAATCAGGCCGCGCCTGGCGTTGCCGAGCCTCAGGCTGCGCTCCGCGAGCGGCAGGCAGCCCAGCTCGCGAAGCCGCTCGGGTAAGGTGTCGAGCGCGCCCTGCAGGACGACGATGTCGCCGGCGCACAGGACGATGTCGCGGAGCCGGCGGGTGATCCGCTCGCCGCGGCGCGACACGGCGATCAGATTGACCCCGTGGCGGTCGTGCAGAGCCACCCGCCCCGCCGCGGTTCCGGCGAGGATCGAATCGCGGCCGATCACGGCTTCGATCACCCCGACGTTGGAGGAAGCGGTGCCGGCGGCGGCGTCGCGATGATGGCCTTCGAGCTCCAGGCTCAGCGAGGCGATCGCCCGCTCGAGCGCCTCCGGCTCGCCCTTTAGGATGAGCACGTCGCCGGAGCGGATGACGGCGTCCGGCAGGGGAATGGTCGCCCGCCTGTCCCAGCGGTGGATCCCGGTCAGCTCGATGCCCTTCTCGAGCAGGTCGCGAAGCTCGGACACTTTCTTGTCTTCGGCGGGCGAGCCGGGCGGGACTTCCGCCTCGGTCGCGTAATCCTCGATGTCGATCGCCTCGCCGAGGGTCGGAGCGGCGCGGCGGTCGGAGGGGAGAAGCCGGTAGCCGAAGCGCAGGAAGATGAGCCCGGCGACGGCGATTCCGGCGCCGACTGGCGCATAGTCGAACATCGAGAAGGGCTCGCCGGTCATCTCCTCGCGGACCCGGCTGACGATGATGTTCGGCGAGGTTCCGACCAGGGTGATCAGCCCGCCGAGCAGCGAGCCGAACGCCATCGGCATCAGGAAGCAGGAAGGCGAACTGTCAGACTTCTTGGCCATCCGGAAGGCGGCCGGCATCAGCATGGCCAATGCCCCGATGTTCTTGACCAGCGCCGACAGCAAGGTGACCGCTCCGACCAGCAGGGAGAGCTGCGAGCCCATCCGGGTCATGCCGGAGCTGAGCCGCCCGATCGCCGCCTCGATCACCCCCGACCGCTCCACCGCCGCCGAGATGACGAGCGCCGACGCGACGATGATGACGATGTCGTCGGCGAAGCCGCTGAACGCATCCTCCGGCTTGACCAGCCCGAGCAGAAGCGCCGCCAGCAAGGCGAGGATCGCGACCATGTCGTAGCGGATGCGCCCCCAGGCGAAGAGCAGCATCATTCCGGCGAGAAGGCCGAAGGCGGTGAGCTGGGGGAGGGTCGCGGTCACAGGTTGGGGCGGAACGCGGGAGAGGGGCCCCAGTTGCCTCTCCCGTGAAACCCCTCTCCCGCTTTCCGCGGGAGAGGAGGGGCCCGCCGCGAAGCGGTGGGAGGTGAGGGTCTGTAGCACTGAGTCAACAAGACCCTCATCACCCCCCAGGCCTTCGGCTTGGGTCCCCCCTCTCCCGCGGAAAGCGGGAGAGGAGCTTATTCCTCGCTCACCCGTCCCCCCTCGACCCGGATCAGCCGGTCGCACGCCGCGAGCGTCGTCGCGCGATGGGCGACCGTCACCAGCGTCATGTCCCCCCGAAGCCCCTGCAGAGCCGCCAGCACCGCCTTCTCGGTGGTTTCGTCGAGCGCGCTGGTCGCCTCGTCGAGGATGAGCAGGCGCGGCCGGCGGTAGAGGGCGCGGGCGAGGCCGATGCGCTGGCGCTGGCCTCCGGACAGGCGGACCCCGCGCTCGCCGACGAAGGTCTGGAGGCCCTCGGGAAGGCTGGCGAGGAAGGTCTCCAGCTGCGCCGCTCGCACCGCCCCGGCGAGAAGCTCCGGGTCCATCCCCTCGGCGCCGCGCGGAAAGGCGATGTTGGCGGCGATCGTGTCGTCGGCGAGGTAGATGGCCTGGGGAACGTGGGCGAGGCCGGCCTGCCAGGCGGGCCGGGTCGCGGCGTCGAGGCGCCGGCCGTCGACCAGGATTGCGCCCTCGTCGGGCTCGAGCAGGCCCATCAGCAGGTCGAGCAGGGTCGACTTGCCGCCGCCCGTCGCGCCCGCGATCCCGACATGCTCGCCGGCGCGGATCCTGAAGCTGACGTCGGCGAGGGCGAAGCGCCCTTCGGGATAGCGGAAACCCACCCCTTCGAACGCCAGCTCGCGCTCGATCGGCAGCGGCGGGGCCTCCGGCTGCGGCGGCGGGACGGGCGCCTCCATCATGTCGATGACGTCGCGGAAGGCGCGGTAATTGCCGCTCGCGAGGCTCCAACCGTAATAAGCCTGCTGGAGCAGGGGCAGCAGCCGCTGGGCGCCGAGCGCCAGCGCGCCGAGCACCGGGATCGCCTTGACCACCCCGCCCGGCTCCAGGCTCATCGCCAGAGTGACGAGGGCGATCGCCACCAGCCCCGCCGCCTCGACGATGAAGCGCGGGGCGCCGGCGACGAACTGGGTGGCGGCCTGGGCGCTGCGGTAGCGGCCGTCGAGCTCGCGGAACTTGGCCTCGAACAGAGGCTCGGAGCGGTCGAGGATGATGTCCCGGATTCCGCCCAGGCCCTCCTGCACGGTGCGCGTGCGCTCGACCATCGTTCCGGCCAGCAACTCGGAATTGCGCCGAAGCCGCGGCCGTACCAGAAGGCTTACCCCGACATAGGCGAGGACGACGGCGATCGCCGCGAAGCCCGCGGCTCGAGCGTCGATCTTGAGCAGCAAGGCGAAGATGCAGGCGGCGATGAACAGGCCGATAAGCCCCTGCATGGCCGGCTGCAGCAGGCCGGACACCACGCCCTGCACCTTCTCGATGGCGGCGAGGGTCTGGCTGGAGTTGCGCCGCACCTGCTCGGCATAAGGCTGGCGGAGCATCCGGCCGAAGACGGCGGCGGCCATGTCGTGGCCGGTCGCCATGACGAATCGCTGGCTTCCCCAGGTCAGGGCGAGGCGCACGCCTGCCGCCGCCAGGGCCGCCGCGATGAGCAGCAGGGCGGCGCCCACCACCGGCGATCCGCCGATCGCGTTCAGCGCGTCCAGAAGCCGCGGCGGGACCAGGGCGCCGTTCGGATCGGCCACGAGGGCGAGGAAGGGCAAGGCCGCGCCGATCGTCACCATCTCCGCCGCCGCCCCGAGGAGCATGAGCAGCAGGGTCAGCACGAACTGCCGCCGCCGGGCGGGCGAAAGCAGCCGGAAAAGGGCGGAGAATGCGTCCATGAAGGCCGCTACCTAAGCGGGACGGGGGCGCGGCGTAACCCCTCTCCTGTCCTTACGGGAGAGGAGGGGCCCACCGCAAAGCGGTGGGAGGTGAGGGTCTTGCTGAGGCAGGGGTACAGACCCTCACCTCCCAAGCTTCGCTTGAGCCCCTCCTCTCCCGCGGAAAGCGGGAGAGGGGTAGCAAAAGCCCTTACTTCCCCGACGAAGCCAGCGCCGTGCCGGCCTTGCGGTCGCTGAGCGCCGCCAGCACCTTGCCGTCGCGGCCGTACAGATCGGCATAGCTCATCGGCGGACCGTCGCTGGTCGCGGCGACGGTGAAATAGACGATGTAGACCGGCACCGGCGCCGCGAGATTGGCCTGCGTCGCCTTGCCGGAAGCGAGGGTCTGGTCGATCTTGCCCCGGTTCCATTCCGTCCCCTCGAGCAGGGTCTCGGCGAAGCCGACCGCGTCCTCGGTCCGGATGCAGCCGTGGCTGAAGGCTCGGGCCTGTTTGTTGAACAGGTTCTTCGCGTTGGTGTCGTGCAGGTAGATGGCGTGGGGATTGCCCATCACCAGCTTCATCCGGCCGAGGGCGTTCGAGGGTCCCGGGGGCTGGCGCCAGCGGATGACCTTGCCGTTGTCGTCCTTGACGGCGACGTAGCCGCGCTTGCCGCGAACCTCCGGAGCGATGCTCGACGGCACTTCCCACCAGGGGTTGAAGATGGCGCCGGTGATCACCGCGCTGAGCGAGGGCGTCGGAGTCTTGATCGCGCCCGCTACCGCCCGGCGGCGGTTCAGGGTCTGGCCGTTCTCGACCAGGGCGACGGTATAGGCCGGGACGTTGACGATCACATATTTGGAGCCGAGGTCGCGCGGCAGCCAGCGCCAGCGGTCGAGGTTGATCCGGATCCGGTCGCGGGTCTTGGAGTCGATCGAGCTGTCGTCGAGCAGAGTCTTGAGCGCCGCATATTGCGGATGGGTCGGAAGCAGCGAGTCCAGGGTTTGCGCCACCTCGCCCTTGACGGCGCGGTCGAGCAGGGCCTGCTGGTCGTAGACGTTCCAGCTGTCGTCCTTGACGTGCCAGTCGATCCGGCCGGAGTCGCGGACGTGGCCGAACATGAGGTCGCCGGCCACTTTCAGGAAGGTCGAGGTGGCGACCGCGTCCAGCGCGTCGCCGCGGGCGCCGATCGCCTCGCGAAGCGCGGCCGGCTTGTAGTCGGCGGGGTCGAGGCCTTCCTTGTCGAGGCGCTCGACATAGGCGAGCAGCGCCTCGGCCTGGTCGCGCGACCAGTCGGCGCCGATCGGCGAAACCGCGGGCGCGGGCGCGGGAACCGGTGCGCCCTGGGGCGCGGCCGGAGCGGCCGAGTTCTGGGCGGCTGCGGGCAAGGCGACTCCGAGCGCGAGGAGGGCGAGAAGGCTGCGGCTGAACATGGTCTATCCCCGTTAATGGCGGCCGCGAAAAAACTCCGCGTGGCAGTGCGCCATTATCCTGCGATAGCCTATTAAACCTCGCTGAACGGACCCGCAAGGGCCCGGCAAGCCGTGGAAAGGAAAAGGGAAACGGCCCGGCGCAAGGCCGGGCCGTTTTGTCTGCTCTTCTCCTCTCCCGTCCTTACGGGAGAGGGGGGACCCAAGCCGAAGGCTTGGGGGGTGAGGGTCTTGCTGACTCAGCGGTACAGACCCTCACCTCCCACCGCTTCGCGGCGGGCCCCTCCTCTCCCGCGAGAAGCGGGAGAGGGGGATGCAGTCAGGTCCGGTCGCCCGCGGTGTCGCGATTGACCCAGCCGAAATAGGCGGCGACGAGGGCGAGCAGGGCGTGCAGCCAGACGTCGTTGCCGTAGATCGGCACAAGCCCGAAGGTCGTCCGAGTCGGCTCGAGCAGGCCCAGGATGGTCAAGAGCCCGTAGACCACCGCGACGACCCGGAAATAGGAGCGCGAGCCGCCGTAGCTCTTATAGGCCATGATGCCCCAGATTCCGAAGATGATGTGGATGATGTTGTGAATCGTATTGACCGGGAACAGGCCGAGCTCGTGTCCGAAGCCGTGGGTCATGGTCAGGCCGGGATCGGGGACGGCCGGCTGCAATAGTCCCGGGATGAAGCCGCCCGCTCCGATGACGAGAAAGACGATTCCGAAAATAAGGGCGAAAGTCCGCGTATTCATGATCAACTCCCCTGCTTTTGTTGTGTTTACGCGTACTCGGTATCTCTTAGCGTAAGAACGGTTCCGTAACCAGACGGGTTCCCGGCCGCCGCCCAGGCGGCGATCGCCGAAGCGATCTTGTCGCCGCCCTGGACGGACGGCTCGATCGGGTTGGCGTAATCCTCGTCCTCGTCGCAGATCAGGCGCAGGTCGATGAGCCCGGCGCCGCGCGCGAAGGCGGCCCGGGTGATGACGTCGTTGAACACGGCCAGCGCTGTCCTCACGATGCGATGGTCGGGCGACGAGGAGGGCGTGTCGTAGACGGTGCAATAAGCGGCGGGCAGGCCGGTCGCGGCGACCGCCTCCGCCATCCGCGCATAATCGGAGGCGAAGTGGCTCTGCGCCGTCTCGAGCAGCGACACCGCCTCGGCGACCGTCTCGACCCGCCGGCCGAGCAGGAAGGAGGCGCCGAGCGCGTCGTTGCCGCCGGCGCTGACGACGAGGTGGGTCGCGTCCTTGGGAAGCCGGGCCAGCTGGCGCTCGACCTCCCGGGTCACCGCGCCGTCGACCGCGAGCAGGCTCGAGTCCCAATCGGCCGGCAGCTTGCCGCGCAGCTGGCCCACGACGTCCGGCCCGCCGCGCACGTAGGCGGCATTGTCGAGGATGGAATCGCCGAGCAGAACGACATGGCCCATGGGGCGGGTTTAGCGGCTGAAAAGAAGATTGGTTCCAAGCAGTTGAACTCCTCTCCCGTTCTTACGGGAGAGGGGGACCCAAGCCGAAGGCTTGGGGGGTGAGGGTCTTGCTGGCTCCGGTGTACAGACCCTCACCTCCCACCGCTTCGCGGCGGGCCCCTCCTCTCCCGTAAGGACGGGAGAGGGGTTAGAGCAGGTCAAGCACCGCCGCCGCGAAACGCTCCCCCGCCCCCGCGTCATAACTCAGGTAAAGATCCGGCTCGATCAGCTCCAGCTCGATCAGCTGCGGACTGCCGTCCAGACCGCGGACCAGATCGATCCGGGCGTAGAGGAGCGGCTCGTCCACCGCCGCCAGGATCCGCGCCGCCGCCTCATGCTCGTCGGACCCGGGGCGATAGCCGGAGATGATCCCGTCGAATTCCGGCTGCACCCGGAAATCCCCCGGCTGCGGACGCTTGGCGACGGCATGGCTGAAGGCTCCGCCGAAGAAGATCAGCGACGCTTCCCCCGACCGCTCGATCTCCGGCAGATAGGGCTGGACCATCGCCGCGCCCTGCGGCCCGCCCGCCAGCGGCGCGCCGGGCGACCAGCGGATCGTCTGCCAGGCCGTGGAGGAGATCTGCGGCTTGGCCACCAGCCGGTCCGTCCCGAAGGCGAGCGCCGCCTCCTCCAGCCGGGCCTCGCTGAGCTGGGTGTAATGGCGTGTGGGAACGACCGGCGCTCCGCGCTCGGCAAGCCGCTCGAGATAGATTTTGTCGGCGTTCCAGCGCAGCACGGAGGCGGGGTTGCGGAGCCGTACCCCCTCCCCTTCCCAGCGCTCGATCGCGTCGGCCCATTGTCTCGGAGCGAAGGGATAGCCCCAGACCAGCAGCGGAAGGACGAGGTCGAACTCGGCGAGGTCGGACGCCTCGGCCCAGTCCCGCGCCTCCACCTCAAGCCCCGCCTCCCGCAGCGGCGCCGCATTGCGCTCGAGCACGTCGGGCCAGCGGGTGCGGAAGCCCTCGCTGGTCTCGTCGGGGGTCAGGATGCAGACCCGGCCTCTCATGGCATTCCGAAGTTGATGCCCTGCGCCAGCGGAAGCTCGCGGCTGTAGTTGATCGTGTTGGTCGCCCTGCGCATGTAGTTCCGCCAGGAATCGGAGCCGCTCTCGCGGCCCCCGCCCGTCTCCTTCTCGCCCCCGAACGCCCCGCCGATCTCCGCGCCCGACGGCCCGATGTTGACGTTGACGATGCCGCAGTCCGAGCCGGCCGCGGACAGGAAGGTCTCGGCCTCGCGAATGTCGTTGGTGAAGATCGAGGAGGCGAGGCCCTGAGGCGCCGCATTGTGCGCGGCGATCGCCTCGTCGAGCGCGCCGTAGCGCATCACGTAGAGGATCGGAGCGAAGGTTTCGGTCAGGGTGATCGGCGTCTGCCCCGGCATCTCGACCAAAGCGGGCCGGACGTAGCGCCCCTCCAGCCGCTCGCCGCCCTGCACCTTCCCGCCCTCGGCCCCGGCCTGCTCCAGCGCCGACCGCATCGCCAGGACCGCCGCCTCGTCGATCAGCGGCCCGACCAATATTCCCTCGTCGAGCGGATTGCCGACCGGCACTCCCGCCCAGATCTGCTTCAGCCGGGGAACGAGCCTTTCGTAAATCTCCTCCTGGACGAGCAGCCGCCGCAGAGTCGTGCAGCGCTGCCCGGCCGTTCCGACGGCGGCGAAGGCGATGGCCCGCTCGGCCAGGGCGAGATCGGCGGTGGGCGCGACCACCATCCCGTTATTGCCGCCGAGCTCGAGCAAGGTGCGGCCGAAGCGCGCCGCCACCCGGGGCGCCACGGCCCGGCCCATCCGGGTCGAGCCGGTCGCAGAGAGGAGCGCGACGTGCGGATCGTCGACCAGCCCCTCGCCCGTCCCTCGCGCGCCCTGCCCCACTT
>JASLBD010000101.1 GCA_030146745.1 Allosphingosinicella sp.
GGAGATGGCGGAGTTTACCGCCTCGATCCGCCAGCGCCTCGCCGCCCTTCCGGATAAGCCGGCCAAGGCGAAGCTGGTGGCCGGCGCCTCGGCGCTGCAGGCGTCGGTCGCCGACAAGGTCGCACCGCCCGAGATCGAGAAGCAGGCGCGCACCCTCGCGGCGCAGCTGATCGCGGCCTATCCGGTGCCTCTCGCGCCGCGGCGGATGCCGGACCTGGAACGGGGAATCGCGCTCTACGCAGAGAATTGCGCCAGCTGCCACGGCGCCGCGGGTGACGCCAAGACGCCGCTCGCGGCGGGCATGGATCCGCCCCCCATCGCCTTCACCGACCGGGAGCGGGCGCGTGAGCGGAGTCTGTTCGCGCTCTACCAGGTGATCGACCAGGGCCTCGAAGGGACGGCGATGACGAGCTTCGGCCATCTGCCCGAAGAGGACAAATGGGCGCTCGCCTTCGCCGCCGGGCGCTTCGCTTACCCGCCCGCGCTGGCCGAGCAGGGCCGGCGGATCTGGGAAGGCGATGCCGGCGTGCGGGCGTTGGTGCCGGATCCGGCCGCTCTGGTCGGGCTCAGCGAAGCGGCGCTCGCCGCGCGCGTCGGCCCCGAAAGAGCGCCGGCCCTGATCGCTTTTCTGAGGAGCAACCCCGATTCGGCCACGCAATCGGGCGGCTCCACCCTCGCGGTCGCCCGCGATCGGCTCCGCCAGAGTCTCGCAGCCTATGAGAAAGGCGACCGCAAGGCCGCCACGGAGCTGGCGCTTTCCGCCTATCTGGACGGATTCGAGCCGGTCGAGGCCGTCTTGGCCTCCCGCGACGCCGGGCTGATGGCCCGGGTCGAGCGGGCGATGGCCGAGCTTCGCGCCGCCATCTCCGCAGGCAGGGATCCGGCCGAGGTGCGCGGGCGGGTGGCGGCGCTCGACGCCTTGTTCGAGGAGACCGAGCGGGCGCTGGCTCCGGACCGGGGCAGCGCCGCCTCGACCTTCCTCGGCGCCTTCACCATCCTGCTCCGCGAGGGGCTGGAGGCGCTTCTGATCGTCGTCGCCATGCTCGCTTTCCTGCGCAAGGCGGACCGGGCGGAGATGGTCCGGCCGGTCCATCTCGGCTGGATCGCGGCCCTGATCCTCGGAATCGCGACCTGGTGGGCGGCGACCCATCTGATCTCGATCAGCGGCGCCAACCGCGAGCTCACCGAAGGCTTCGGCTCGATCCTGGCGGCGGTGATCCTGCTCTTCGTCGGCATCTGGATGCACGGCAAGGCGCAAGCCGACGAGTGGCAGCGCTACATTCGCGAGAAGGTGGGCCAGGCCTTGTCCAAAAGGTCCGCCTGGTTCCTGTTCGGGCTCGCCTTCGTCGCCGTCTATCGCGAGGTGTTCGAGACGATCCTGTTCTTCACCGCTCTGTCGGCCGAAGGGCGGCTGGCGCCCCTGATCGGCGGAGCGGCGACGGCGGCGGCCCTGCTGGTGGTGATCGCGGTCCTGATGTTCCGGTTCAGCCGCAAGCTGCCGATCGCCAAATTCTTCGCCTACAGCTCGGCCCTGATCGCGGTGCTGGCCGTGGTCCTGGCCGGCAAGGGCGTGGCGGCGCTTCAGGAGGCGGGGATGATCGGGATGAGTCCGCTCGGCTGGGCGCCGAGGGTCGAGATACTGGGCCTCTATCCGACGCTCGAGGGGCTGCTTGCGCAGGCGGCGACTCTGGCGATCCTGCTCACCGGCTTCGCCCGCAACCGGCGGGGATCGAGGCGGCTGGCCCCGGCCTGAGCCCGTCATTCCGGCGAAAGCCGGGATCAAGTCCGGGGTGACGAGAGCTGGGGATAATTCCTGAAATCCGATAGCGCGCGCCGACCGCCTCGCTTATCGTCCGCGGCGAACCCGAAACGTACGGAAGGAAGAGTCATGGCGGGCGTCAACAAGGTCATATTGGTCGGAAATCTCGGTGACGACCCCGAGAGCCGCTCGCTCAACAATGGCGGCGAAGTGGTCAACCTGCGAGTCGCCACCTCCGAGAATTGGAAGGACAAGGAGGGCAACCGCCAGGAGCGGACCGAATGGCACCGGGTCGTCATCTTCAACGAGAATCTCGGCCGGGTCGCCAAATCCTATCTTCGCAAGGGCTCGAAGGTTTACCTGGAGGGCCAGATCCAGACCCGCAAATGGACCGACCAGTCGGGCGCCGATCGTTATTCCACCGAGGTGGTGCTGCAGCGCTTCCGCGGCGAGCTCGTCCTTCTCGACAGCCGCGGCGGCGGCGGCGGCGGGGGCCAGGATTTCGGCGGCGGCGAGTATGACGGCGGCAGCTCGGGCTTCGGCGGCAGCGGCGGCGGCGGATCGCGCCCCCAGTCCCGGCCGGCGCCCGCCTTCGACAGCGACCTGGACGACGACGTTCCGTTTTGACGCGCGGCGTCATGCCTGCGAAGGCTGGGATCCCAGGAGGTGAAAGGCACCGGAAGTCTTCACCCGCCGGGGCCCCAGCCTTCGCTGGGGCGACGATCACTCCTCCGGCTTGTCCTTGAGCGCCGCCAGCGCCGCGAAGGGACTCGACTCCACCCGCGCCTCCTCCTCGCTCTTCACTCCCGCCTCCCGGAGCGCGGCCTCGGCGGCAGGGGAGCGCGGATAGGGGTCGAGGCCGAGCAGAAGGGTCTGGGCAACCGCTTCGCCGAGATCGAGCGCTCCGCCTTCGTGGAAGGCGACGTCGAGCTCGCCTTCGCCCAGCTCGATCTCCTCCTCCGGCCGGCCGTCGGCGGGCAAAGGGCGGAAGTCGACGCGGAAATCCTCGGCCACCTCCGCCTCGACCGGCTCCGCCGAGGCGACGCAGCTCTGGGTGACCCGGGCCCGAAGGCTTCCGACGGCGGTCGCGCAGTCGCCGGAGCGGCGAAGCTCCGCTTCGGCGGCCAGTGAGCCGATCGCGACGAGCCCGAAGCGGCGGGCGAGTCCTTCGAGCTCGTCCGGCCCGGCTTCGATCTCGACGCGGAGCGGCTCGGCCGACAGCGAGTCGAGTCGGTAGTGGCGGCTGAATTCGTTCACGGGTGCGGAAACGCTCCGGCCAGCAACGGTTCCATCGCGGTTCCGGCAAGCCGCTCGTGCAGTGTGCGGAGCTGCGCCGCAACCCACTGCACCTGCACGTCCGAAGCCGGCCCGTCGCGGAAGACATTGCGCCGCACCGCCGGCTCCAGAGGCGCCCCGCCGGCCAGAGCTTCGCGGAAGGCGCCGAGCCGCCCGCCGAGCGTCCCCACCAACTTTCCGACATGCTTGCCGACGACGAAGTCGCCGATGCCGATCTGGCGAAGGGTCCCGTCCATGTCGTCGATGAAGATTTCGGTGAGTGTCACCGACTCCGCCCTGGCGGACCCGCCTTCCGCCTCGAGCCGGACGAGGGCCAGGGCGACCATGGTCGCGAGCATGTCGAAGCGGCCCTCCAGAGTGTCCGGGACCCCACCATCGCGATACCAGGCCGGCTCCCGCGCCGCGGC
>JASLBD010000160.1 GCA_030146745.1 Allosphingosinicella sp.
GGATCGCCCGCCGCCAGCCACAGGTAGATCAAGGCCGGAGCGACCATGCCCACGACCGCGGCGATCACCGGCAGGCGCCGCTGGTTCCAGGTCGAAAGCCGGCCGTCGACCAGCTCGCGCTTTATCTCCAGCCCGACGAGCAGGAAGAAGACGGCCATCAATAGATCGTTGATCCACAGATGCGCGTTCATCGGCCCGAGCTTCTCGGTGAGCACCGGCCCGGTCGGGGCGTGGAGCAGATCGTGGTAGAGATGGCCGAGCGGCGAATTGGCGACGACAAGGGCGAGCGCCGCGGCGGCCATCAGCAGGATTCCGCCCGCGGCCTCTTTCCGCAGGAAGTCGCGCAGCGCCGACGAGGTTCCGGTGCGTGGGATCTTGGCCATGGCGGGGCTCTAGCGGGGGTTGCCTCGCAATTGGAACCCCTAAGCGGCCGGCCCTCGCGGCCCGCCGGCCGGCCTCACCCGTCGCAGGCGCAGCCCTTGCCCTTGCGGCAGATCTTGTCGCGGGCGATGCAGCTGTCGCCGCAGGCCTTGCCGGCCCGGCAGATCTTGCAGCAGGCATAGCCCTGCGCCGACGCCGCCGCGGTCAGGCACGGGCTCAGCGAGGCGGGGCCGAGCGCCAGGGCCGCCGCGGAGGCGACGAGCAGGGTGGCGGATTTCAGCAGGTCACTCGAACCAGACGGGCGCCGTCCACGCCCGGTCGGTGGTCGCCCCGCCCGGGGCATTCGTCTGGGTCACCCGCAGCAGCACATATTCGCCGGGCCGGCCGAAGCTGAGATCCGGAAGCCGCACCGGTGTCCGCCGGTCGCCTTGGAGCTGGAAGCGCGCGGCCACCTTGGCGATGGCCCCGTCGCCGGGCCGGTCGCTCAGCACCTCGATCTTGTACCGGGCGTCGGGCTCATCGTCGTCGACGATCGAAACGTCGAGTTCGAGCGGCGATCCCGCGGCAGGCGCGGCGACGATATCGCCTCCGAGCGCACCGTTGGCGCGGTAGACGATCCGCAGATTCTTGTCCTCGGTCGCATAAGCGTGGCGGCTGCGCAGCGCCGCGATGACGCTCGCCTTGCTGAGCTCGTCCGCGACCACCGCGACGCGCGAGTCCGTCGAAGTGCCCCAATTGGGATAATGATTGTCGTGGCCGGCGCTCGGGGCGACGTGAAATCCGAGGTCCAGATATCGCAGATAATGGCTTTCCGAGCGGCGCGAGCGAAAGCCGGTGCCGGGTTTCAGCGCGGGCGCGTTCAAGACCTCTACCAGTTCGACGAGCGGATCGATCGCGGCGACCCAGGCGGCGTCGTTTGGAAAGTCGTCTCGGCCATAATGCTTTGGCTCCCGGCGCGGATCTTCCGGATGGTTCATCTGCATCAGCGGCGCGCTGCCGGAGGAGTCGCGCGTTGCCGCCGCCCATTCGACCAGCTCGTCGAACCTGCCGTCGGCGACGGTGATGACCGCGGGCACGTCGAACACGTTGATGTGATTGCCGCTCGAGATGGTCGAGAATTCCTGCCCGTGGAGGGCGGCGAAGCTGCCGGGCCGGTCGTGCGCGGCGGCGGCTTCGACGAGGGAGGTCGAAGTCCCGGAATAAAGCTCGGCCTTCGTCGCGATCAGAAGGCCGTCCCTGGCTTCCCCCTTCCCGTCCGCGGCGCTGTGATTGTGCTCGGTGACCGCGAGGAAATCCATACCGGCCGCTCTGGCCGCCGCATAGGCGTCGCCAGGGGTTCCGCGGCCGTCGCTGTAGGAGGTGTGCGCGTGGAGGTTCCCGAAATAGACGTTCTGGGCGGCGGCGGGGGCCGCGGTCGAAGCGGCGGCCGCGGCGCCGGCAAGGAGAAGGCCGCGCAGGTTCACGACCGCCACCCGGTGAAAGCGGGATCGAAGCTCCGGTTGAGGGCGTCGGCGAGGCGGATTCCGGCCCGCCGCAGCCGGGCCTCGACGATCGGTCTGGCGCGATCGAGATAGGCGTCGCCGACGCTCACCGTCCGCTCGGGATTGCCCTTCGCGAACTCTCTCCTGGCGGCCGAGTACCAGCAGGCGCCGGACCTGCGGACGCAATAGCCGGTCCGGCCGGAGAGGGTGACCTTGTAGGATTCGCCGGCCCATTGCCAGGGCTGCGAGCGAACCCAGTCCCTGCGCTGGCGTGTCGTGACCGAGGCGGCGAGGATCCGGGCCGCCGCGCGCGCGCGGGCCAGCCGGTCGGTGCCGGGGCTGAAGATGCGGCGCTCGATGACGCAGCTGTCCCAGACCGAGTGAAGGCTGGCCTCGAACCTGCCCGAGCAGGGTCCGGGCGCCTTGACGCTGTTGCCGCCGCGGTCGTCGGCGAAGGAGATGTGGAGCGGCTGGTGGAGGTCGCCGAACCAGTGGCCGATATAGAGGATCGCGACCGCCTTATCGGCGTCGGTGGCCGTGGCGGAGCGGAGGATGGCGAGGTCGCCGGCCAGCGCCCCGAGGACGCAGGGCCGCCCGCCCGGGCAGCCGGGGGCGATGCGGCGCTGGGCGCGCGGATAATTGGAATAATGCTCGCTCGCCCGCGAAACCGGATTATCGGGGAAGGTGCAGGTTTCGGTGAAGCTGGCGAAGCGGCCGTCGAGGGCGACCAGCCTGTCGACCTCGGCTTTGGCCCTCGGCGTGAGGTTCAGATAGCCGATCTCGCAGACCGCATAATGCCCCCCCTGTCCCCAGGCGCGCGCCGGCGCGGGAGCGAAGAAGAACCAGGATGCGAGCGCCGCCGCGACGATCCAGCGCATGAGCTTTGTCCCCCAAGACCGTTGCCCGCGCTCCCGCGGGCGGGAGCGCCCGACGACTATATCCGATCTCTGGATATACGCGAATCAAATGAGGGTGAGGGAATTCGGCGGCCGGTCGGCTCTCCGCATGCGCAATTCAAATGTCCGTGGGGCAGGCTGCGGCCGAATTGCGCAGTGGATTGCGCCATATCGAAAAGCGCTTGCCAATTTTTCCCCGGAAAGAGATGATATTCGCGTCCGCTCAGGGGGCAGGGACATGGACAGTGCGGGGCCGTTGTTCGGCGGCATGGACTTCATCATGCGCGAGGCGGCGCTGTTCGCCGCCACCGGATTCCTGATTCTCGGGCTGAGCGACCTGGCCGTGGACATGCTCTGGCTCGCGCACCGGATCCGGCGCCTGGGCAGGCCCATGCCCGCGGCCGCGGACCTCCCCCCGCCGGTCCGCCCGGGGCGGCTCGCGATCTTCGTTCCCGCCTGGGACGAGGCGGCGGTGATCGGCGACATGCTTCGCGGCGCCGTCTCCGCCTGGCCGGACGGCGACTGGCGCCTCTACGTCGGCACCTACCGCAACGATCCCGCGACCACCGCCGCCGCGGCGGCGGTCGCCCGGGCCGAGCCCCGGGTGAAGGTGGTGACCGGAGGGGAAGCGGGCCCGACCACCAAGGCCGATTGCCTCAACCGGCTGTGGCTGGCCCTGCTCGCCGACGAGGCCGCCGAGGGACGGCGGGCGAAGGCGGTCGTCCTCCACGACGCCGAGGATGTCGTTCACCCCGCCGAGCTCCGGCTGTTCGACTCCCTGATCGAGCGTTTCGACCTCGTCCAGCTGCCGGTGCTGCCCCTCATCGATCCGAATTCGCGCTGGCTCGGCGGCCATTATGCCGACGAGTTCGCCGAATCGCACGGCAAGGAAATGGTCGTGCGCGGCGCGCTCGGCGCCGGCCTCCCCTCGGCCGGCGTCGGGTGCGCCTTTTCCCGCGAGGCTCTCGGCGGCCTCGCCGCCGGCAGGGGCGGCCTGCCGTTCGATTCGGACAGCCTCACCGAGGATTATGAGCTCGGCCTCAGGATCGCCGAGGCGGGCGGGCGGCGCGCCTTCGTCCGGGTTCGCGGCGGCGACGGAGGGATCGTCGCCACCCGCGAATATTTCCCCGGAACGCTGGCCGCTTCGGTTCGGCAGAAGGCGCGGTGGATGACCGGAATCGCGCTTTCGGGCTGGGACCGGCTCGGCTGGAGCGGCGGCTTCGCCGAACGCTGGATGCGGCTTCGCGACCGGCAGTCGCTGCTCGCCGCGATCCTGCTGGGCGCCGGCTATCTGGCGATGCTCCTCTGGCTGACGCTCAAGGCCTGGGAAGGCGCCGGCGGCAAGGGCCCGGCGCCGTTGCCCGCTCTCGTGTCGGCTCTCGTCGCGGTCAATCTCGGCCTGCTCGGCTGGCGCCTCGCCGTGCGCGCCGGCTTCACCGCGGCGGCTTACGGCTGGCGGGAGGGACTGCGCGCGGTGCCGCGCATGGCGGTGGGCAATCTGGTGGCGATGCGGGCGGCGGCGTCCGCTCTGTCCCGCTACCGGGCGCTGAGGCGCGGCGGTCGGCCGCGCTGGGACAAGACCGAGCATATCTTCCCCGCCCGCGCCTCGGCCGAATGAGGGGCTCGCCGCCCCTGCGCTTCCTCGCGATCGCTCTGGGTGGGTGGGCCGCGCTGAGGACGGCCTTCATCGCTCCGCCCTGGTCGGCCCCGCCTGCCGGCGCGGCCGCGGCGGCGCAGGCCCGCGCCCGCCCCGCGCCCGGCCGCGAGCCGGAGATCGCTCCGGTGAGCCGGGAGCGCGTCGCCTCGGCAGGGCGGCGGAGTCTCGCGGCCGTGACAGCGCCGCCGCCCCG
>JASLBD010000374.1 GCA_030146745.1 Allosphingosinicella sp.
CGGATCGAATCGTAGCTGAACCAGGCGCCGGACTTCTCGACGATCCCGGCCTTCACTCCGAGGTCGAGTATCTCGCCGACCTTGGAGATGCCCTCGCCGTACATGATGTCGAACTCGACCTGCTTGAACGGCGGCGCCACCTTGTTCTTGACCACCTTCACGCGCGTGGTGTTGCCGACGATGTCGTCGCGGTCCTTGATCTGGCCGGTGCGGCGGATGTCGAGCCGGACGCTGGCGTAGAATTTGAGCGCGTTGCCGCCCGTCGTCGTCTCCGGATTGCCGTACATGACTCCGATCTTCATCCTGAGCTGGTTGATGAAGATGACGAGGCATTTGGACTTGGAGATGGAGCCGGTCAGCTTCCTCAGCGACTGCGACATCAGCCGCGCCTGGAGGCCGACATGGCTGTCGCCCATCTCGCCCTCGATCTCGGCGCGCGGGACGAGCGCTGCGACCGAATCGACGACCAGCCCGTCGACCGCGTTGGAGCGGACCAGGGTGTCGGTGATCTCGAGCGCCTGCTCGCCGGTGTCGGGCTGGGAGACGATCAATTCGTCGACGTCGACCCCGAGCTTGCGGGCGTAGACGGGATCGAGGGCATGCTCCGCGTCGACGAAGGCGGCGGTGCCTCCGGCCTTCTGCGCCTCGGCGATGACGTGGAGGGCGAGCGTGGTCTTGCCCGAGCTTTCGGGACCGTAGACCTCGACGACCCGGCCGCGCGGAAGGCCGCCGATTCCGAGCGCGATGTCGAGCCCCAATGAGCCCGTCGAGATGGTCTCGATCTCGACCGCCTCGCGCGAGCCCAATTTCATCGCGCTGCCCTTGCCGAACGCGCGATCGATCTGCGCCAGCGCGGCCTCGAGGGCCTTCTGCCTGTCCATATTGTCCGAGTTTCCCACCACCTTGAGTGAAGCCGCCATGGCCGCGATCCCCTATGTCCTGCGCGCCGCAGATTCAACGCGAGAGTGGAGTGTACGCAATCTGTTCCTGAAGAACAAGAGGAAAACGCCCGGTCGTCCCGGGCCTGCCGGGCCGCATCCGCAAAACGCTTGCGAGCCGAGCGGCCGTCCGGTTTCCGACCCAATTCGCCCAGCCACTTGTCACTCGGTGCCTGGCACCGAACTCGAGAGTTTCGCTTTCCGTGGTTTCGATGTTGAACCTTCACCGCTTTTGCCGCATCATGAGCCATGCCCCGGAGCGTTCGCCTTACCGTCCCCGGATTCCCGCATCACGTCACCCATCGCGGCAATCGTCGTCAGCGCACCTTCTTCTCGGAGAGCGACTACCGGCTCTACGTCCGCTACCTGGCGGCGGCCTGTACGGCGACCGGCACCGCCGTCTGGGCCTGGTGCCTGATGCCGAATCACGTCCACCTCGTGCTCGTGCCTTCGATCGAAGGCGGTCTCAGCGCAGCGCTCCACCGCACGCAGGGCCGCTACACGCGCGCCATCAACGCCCGCGAACGATGGGACGGCCAGCTTTGGCAGGGCCGCTTCGCCTCGTTCGTCATGGACGAGCGCTACCTCCTGGCCTGCGCCCGTTACGTCGAGCTCAATCCGGTGCGGGCCGGGCTGGTCGGCCTCGCCGCGGACTGGCCCTGGTCCAGCGCCCGGACTCATCTGGGCGGCCCGGCCGACCCGCTGACCGACCCCGGCCCTCTGCTCGAACGATGGCCGGACTGGTCGTCGGTGCTGGAGGCGGGCGACAGGGCGCGGGCGCTGGAGGCGATCCGCGAACGCGAGCGCAGCGGCCGCCCGCTCGGCAGCAATGCCTTCGTCGCGCGCGTGGCCGGTGCAACCGGACTGCCGATCCGGCCCCGGCGGCGGATTCGACGTCCGGTGCAGACCTAGCGATTCCAAAGGCTTGGCAATTGGTGCCTGGCACCGATACCGCCAAGGAGTTGGCAATTGGTGCCTGGCACCGATACCGCACCGATACCGCCTGGCGGAGCCACAGACGCTGCGAAGAAATTCAACGGCTTAGCGCTTGGTGCCTGGCACCGGTTGACGGCTTGGTGCCTGGCACCGGTTGACGGGTGCAGACCTAGCGATTCCAAGGGCTTGGCAGTTGGTGCCTGGCACCGTTACCGCACCGATACCGCCTGGCGGAGCCACAGACGCTGCGAAGAGATTCAACGGCTTAGCGCTTGGTGCCTGGCACCGGTTGACGCGGCTTAGCGCTTGGTGCCTGGCACCGGTTGACGACTTAGCCTTCGGTGCCTGGCATCGATTTCGCATCGATTTCGGATGTACGCCGCCTGGAGACTCAATGACTTAGCCCTCGGTGCCTGGCACCGACCTGCACCGACCTGGCACCGACCTTCGGGCATCGACCCGGGAACGCATCCGTCCCTTGCCCGCCTTCGCCTTTGCTGGCAACCATCGGGCTTCCTCCCCGGGAAGAGGCGTCCATGCCCGTCCTGCCAAGACCCTTTCGTGATTTTCTCGCCGCGGCGCTGGCGGCTCTTGCCGCACTCTCGGTTCCGGCCGCGGCCGATGCCCAGGCGCCGGCGAAGCTGCCGGAAGACTCCACCAACGCCGTCTTCAAGCGATGCCGGTCGCTCGACTTCGCGAAGAAGAGGTCATGCTATTCGGCCGCGCTCGACGAGCGGCTGGCAGGCGGCGGCCCGGCGCCGGCGCTCCAGCTGCTCGACCGCCTCGCCGCCCTCGACCCCGACGTCCGGCGCCACGGGCATTTCTACGCGCACCGCATCGGCATCTCCGCGCTCGAATCCCCTGCCGAAGTGGGCCGGGTCTTCGCGGCCTGCACTCCGGCCTATCAGTCGGGCTGCTATCACGGCGTCATCCAGTCCTACTTCCTGGCGACGGAGCGGAACGGCGGCGCGGTGACGAACGAGAGCGTCGATGCGCTGTGCGGCGACTATCGGGGCAAGCGCTCCGACCTGCTCTTCCAGTGCACGCACGGTCTCGGCCATGGCCTCGCGATCCTCCACCGCCACGACCTCCCGCTGGCGCTGCGCTCCTGCGACCTGATCAGCCGCGGGCCGGAACGGGAGATGTGCTACGCCGGCGCGTTCATGGAGAGCCTCGTCAACGCGATCGATCCCCATGGCGTCCCTGCCGCCGATCGAGCCGAGCCGGGGTCGAAGGGGACGGAGACGGGCTCGGCCGTCTCCGCGGAACAGGGCCCGCATGCGCACCACGGCCGGGCGAGCGCCCAAGCCGCGCCGGCGAAGCCGCCGTTCCAGGCGCTCGATCCGGCCGACCTCCATTATCCCTGCTCCAGGATGGACGAGAAATATCTGATCGCCTGCTATACGATCCAGACTTCGGCGATGCTGCACCATAACGGCCGGGACGTCGGCGGCGCGGCGGCCGAATGCGGGCGCGCTCCCCAGAAGGCGCGGGCCACCTGCTTCCTCAGCCTCGGGCGCGACGTGAGCACGATCGCTCTGAACGACGATGCGCAGGCCGTCCGGCTGTGCGGGCTCGCCGAGGAGGCATTTCGCCCCGTCTGCCACCGCGGCGTCGTCCAGTCGATCGTCAACATGAACGCCAACCCCGCCGAGGGCATTCCCTATTGCCGGGCCGTGCCCGATCGGGAGAGCAAGCGCGCCTGCTATGCCGCCGTGGGCCAGCAGGCGCTCGTTCTGCCGGAAGGACAGGCCAGGCGGGAGCAGGCCTGCCGCCTCGCCGAGGCGGAGCTGGTCGACGCCTGCCTGGGGCGGCCGGCTTCGCCGGCGCCGGGCACCGGCCCGACGCCCCCTGAAGATTCAAACACTTAGCCCTCGGTGCCTGGCACCGCAAACTTCGCCCTCGGTGCCTGGCACCGAGCTCGGAACCACGCCCCCCGGAGATTCAATCACTTAGCCCTCGGTGCCTGGCACCGATCTCGGAGATTCAAACGCTTAGCCCCCGGTGCTTGGCACCGACCTCGTGGAACCACGCGCCCGGGGAGATAGGATCGCTTGGCCTTGGGTGCCCGGCACCATCTTCGGGGCGCTTGCCGCTCCGGCCCGCGCCTTCTATCGCCTGCGCGATGCCCCGCCATTTCCCGCACCGCCACCTGCTCGGGATCGACGCGCTTTGCGCGGAGGACATACTTTTCCTGCTCGACGAGGCCGAGCCCTGGATCGGGTTCAACCGCCGCTCGCGCCGGGAGGACCGCCGGCTCGCCGGACTTACCCAGTTCAACCTGTTCTTCGAGAACAGCACCCGAACCCTCTTCTCCTTCGACGTCGCGGGCAAGAGGCTCGGCGCCCAGGTGGCGAACTTCCACCCGGGCGCATCGAGCGTGGGCAAGGGCGAGAGCCTGATCGATACCGCCTTCACCCTCGGCGCGATGAGGCCCGACGTCATGGTCGTCCGCCACGGCGAGACCGGAGCGTCGCGCCAGGTCGCCGAGGCGGTCGACTGCCCGGTGATCAACGCCGGCGACGGCACCGGCGAGCATCCGACCCAGGCCCTGCTCGACGCACTCACCATGCGCCGCCGCAAGGGCCGGATCGAAGGGCTCGAAGTGGCGATCTGCGGCGACGTCCGCCACAGCCGGGTGGCCGGATCCAACCTGAAGCTTCTGCCGAAGCTGGGCGCGAGGGTAAGGCTGGTCGGCCCGCCTTCCCTGCTTCCGCCCGGCGGCGGCGGCTTCCCCGCCTTCGCCGATTTCGACGAGGGCATAGCCGGCTGCGACGTGGTGATGATGCTGAGGATCCAGCGCGAGCGGATGGAGGAGAGCGTCTCGGGCAGCCTCGCCGATTTCCACGCGCTCTACGGGCTGACGATGGAGCGGCTCGGGCGGGCGGCGCCCGATGCG
>JASLBD010000326.1 GCA_030146745.1 Allosphingosinicella sp.
CGACCCGACCGACACCCTCGCCCTCAGCGCCGAGACCTGCACCGCGGTCGGGCGCAACCCGCGATGCAGCGGCGGCCTCCCCATCCTCGGAATCGCCGCGATGATCGTCCAGACCGTGGTGAAGGCGGCCCTGAAGGACGAGGAGTGACGGGGCTTCGAGCCGCCGCGGCGCTCGCCCTGCTCGCCGCCGCGCCCGCCTTCGCCTTCGCCCCCGAAGCCTCGGTGACCGCTGAGCGGGCCGTCGAGATCCAGAAGGACGCGATCCGCGACGCCGTCGGCACCCTCCCCTGCCGCCGCGACGCGGCCGGCGGCGACATCGTCGTCTGCGGCCGCCGCGGCCCCGATCGCAACCGCGTCCCCTTCCCCGACCAGCGCACTCCCGGGGTGCCCGAGAACCTGCTCCCCGGCGAGCTTCCCCGCGCCCAGGCGAGCTTCGGCACCTGCGAGTTCGGCTGCGGACAGCCGGTCACCATCACCGACAAGGACGTCCGCAAATATGGCGGCCGGATCCTCCGCCACATCCTCGGCAAGGACGATTGACGATCCGTCATCCCGGACTTGATCCGGGATCCATGAACACGGCTCGAGACCAGATGGCGAGGCGGGTGTTCATGGATTCCGGCCTTCGCCGGAGTGACGTGGGGGGCGACAAGGCTTCGTAAGCGATTTAAGCTTATGGCCTCGCTCCGGGGGGAGAAACGAACATGGCCACCGCACAGGCAGAGCCGGCGAACCGCGCCGCCATGGCGAAGACTCTGGCGCACTGGACCGCGCGGACCTTGGTCGCGATCCTCGTCACCTACGTCTTCGTCGTCGTCCTGCTCGTCGCCACCGCCCAGCAGAAGGTCGACGACGCCCTGACCAAGGAGGCGGTCGGCTACGATTACAGCGTCGCGGTGCGCTATTATTTCGGAAGGGACGACCTCAAGCACGTCGTCGGCGAGAACAGCCAGTCGATCAAGCAATCGACCGCCAGGCTGCGCGCCGCCAACGACCGCCTGCAATCCGCCAGGCTGGTCCTGACCTCCGAGGCGGCGGACCTCGCAGAGGATCTCGAGCGCCTCACCGCCGCGGGCTGCCCGGCTCCGGCCGCGCCCGAGACCCCGCCGACGCCGGCCGAGCTGGTCAGCATGGCGGTGGCGACCCAGCATTGCGCGGCGGAGCAGGGCAAGGCCGTTCCCGCCATACCGCCCGTCGCCGCCGACGTCCTCGCCGGCCAGCGCGCCGTTCAGAAATCGCTCGACGACGTCGCCGGCCTCAAGCGCGATTCCGACGACGTCCAGGACCGCCTCGACCTCCTCCAGGCCGAGCGCAACGCCATCGACAAGCAGCTCGAAGCCGCCGCCCGCTCGGGCGACATCATCGCCGTCCTCGCGGTGTTCGAGGACAGCAAGTGGCCGCTCGCCGCGCAGCTCGTCTACGTGCCGCCGGCATTGACCGGGATCATCCTCGCCTCGGTTTCCGGCCTGTTCGGGGCGCTTCTGATCACCCTCATCCTGTTCGTCTATCCCGACAACCGCTACAGTTTCACCCGGACCAAATCCTTTTTCGGGCGGATCCTGCTCGGTGGACTGATCGCGCTCGGGGTCTTCGTGCTGATGTTCAGCGGAGTCGCCGTCCTCGCCGGTCCCGACGCGTCGGGAAGCGCCCAGAACCTGGTCGCCTACGGCGCCATCGGAATCCTCGCCGGAATGTTCTCCGACCAGGCCGCGGGGTGGCTCTCGGACCGCTCGATGTTCAGGCCGGACGGACCGGCCGAGCCCGCGGCGGCGGCGGGTGAACCGGCCCCTTGATTCCTCCCCCGGATTTTCGGGGAAGTTGAATTCGCCCCGGTGGTGCCACCCTGCTCGTCCGACCGGCGCCAAGCAGGAAATCCCCTTTGGTGCCAGGCACCGAAGGGCAAGCCACTGAAACAGGGCAGGGGGGAAATAGGATTTGTCCTATTATCCATTTTATGTTCTATAATAGGGATGAGCCGGACCGAGTCGCGCCCCGCGCATTCGCCCGAGCCGGCGTCCGATGATATCGCCTCGCCCTCCAACCTCAAAAGATCGCCGCGAAGGTGCAGAACATCAAACGGTGCAGAACATCAAACGCCGCCGCGATCGCCAGCGCCGCGCCGGAGGCTGGACGAGCTCGGGCACGGCCTGTGGTTACCCCCGGCTGGGCTTGGACCGGCGAAGGCGAACCGGCCGAGTCGGCCGAGGCGGCCGCCAGGCTCTGGAAAAAAGGCGATGCCGTGTGCAACTCGTCCAACTCGTCCATTTCGGATGCGGTAGACGAACGGAAGGAAACGTCATTCCGGCGAAGGCCCGAATCCATGAACACGGAAGTTCGTGAATTTCCAAGGTCCATGTTCATGGATCCCGGATCGAGTCCGGCATGACGCGCCGCCGAACCTTTCCCCAGGCCCGCCGAATCCCTAGATAGCGCCGCGACAGGAGACGATCATGGCCGATCAGGACACCAAGGCCCCCGAGGCCCCGCCGCTGCCCACGCTCGAGGAGATGCAGCAATGGACCTGGGTGATGGGGCGCGCGCAGCAGATGATGCTCGAGCATGTCGCGAAGGCCATGGGGGAGGCCCAGGCCGCGGAGCCGAAGGCGCCGCAGCTTCCGTGGCTGAACATGTTCGCCGACCCGGCCAGGATCGCCGAGCAGCAGGCCGACCTGTGGACCCAGGGCCTCGCCATCTGGCAGCGGGCGCTCGGCGGCGAGGCGCCGCGCAGCGAGCTCGCCGAGAAAGCGGACAGGGACAAGCGCTTCGCCGCTCCGCAGTGGCGCGACAACCCGCTCTTCGACATGATCCGGCAGTCCTACCTGCTCGTCTCCGAGCGGCTGCTGGGCTCGGTCGACACGCTCGATGGGGTCGACCCGAAGCAGCGCGAGAAGCTTCGCTTCGCGACGAAGAATTTCGTCGACGCCATGGCCCCCTCCAATTTCGCCGCCACCAACCCGCTCGTCATGGAACGGGCGCTGGCGACCAAGGGCGAGAGCCTTTTGAAGGGCCTCGAGCACATGCTCCAGGACGTGTCGAAGGGGCAGCTCACCCATACCGATCCCGAAGCCTTCGAGGTCGGCCGCAACATCGCCGTCACTCCGGGCAAGGTGGTCAAGCGCACGGAGCTTTACGAGCTCATCCAGTACAGCCCGACCACGGACGAGGTCCACGAGACCCCGCTGATCATCTTCCCGCCCTGGATCAACCGCTTCTACATCCTCGACCTCAATCCGAAGAAGAGCTTCATCCGCTGGGCCGTCGAGCAGGGGCTGACCGTCTTCGTCGTCTCCTGGAAATCGGCCGACGAGACCCTCGCCGAAACCATTCTCGACGATTACGTCTTGCGCGGCCAGGTCGACGCGATCGACACGGTCCGCGAGCTTCTCGGCGTGGAGAGCGTCCACGCCATCGGCTATTGCGTCGCCGGCACGACGCTCGCCGCCACGCTCGCCTTGCTCGAAGCCCGCGGCCAGGCCGGCAAGGTCGCCAGCGCCACCTTCTTCACCGC